>CAIOSF010000203.1 GCA_903860855.1 uncultured Alphaproteobacteria bacterium
ATTTGCGTCCAGGGATGTTCTGCTGACGCAATGTGATGACCACTTATATCAGCGTTCTCGCTTTTAACTATTACCGCATCTCTTATACCAGTTCTCGCTTTTAACCAATACATCGTCGCTCGTTGCTCGGCTATGCTGCGCGACGAAGCGCTCCGCAGGCCGAGGTATATCTGCTCATCCCATTGGATTCACAGTCTGTATTCAACACACTCTACGCCTCACTCCTCCCTATTTAACTTGACTCCGCTTTCGGTTGGTGAGTCAGAAAGAACCATTTACATCATTCTCCCGTTAAAAATTCATCCCTTAGCTCGCACTTGGCATCTCTCAGCAGTCCTTCGATTATCTCAGCAAAGCTTATGCCAGCATGAGCAGCTATCTCAGGTAAAATCGACAAATCTGTAAAACCCGGGTGAGTGTTTATCTCAAGCAGATACAAGCCATTATTTCCCCTATTCGGATCATAACGGAAATCGGATCGACTTATTGTTCGGCAACCTAGAAGCCAGTGCATTTTTTCAGCTGTACCCATTGCTTCTTGATATACAGATTGAGGGATATCGGCTGGCATTACATGGGTCGTAAGCCCTTCCGTGTATTTAGAATCGTAGTCATAAAATCCATCCCTTGGTTGTAGCTCAAGAACTCCACGAGCTTTGTCGAACACAACAGCAGAGCTTATCTCCTTACCAGGTATATACTCTTCTATCAGAATACGAGTTCCATATTTCCATTCCCTCCTTTTCGGAAGGGAGCTTTTATCATCCTTTATTATATGTACTCCAATTGTTGAGCCCTGGAATACTGGTTTGATTACATATGGCCTAGGCATCAGCTCCTTGCCAGATTCTTGCAGATCAAAATAGTGATCCGTTTCCATTTCAACAAAGGAAGGAGTGCGTATGCCATTTCTCTCAGCTATATACTTTGTAAGAGTTTTATTCATGGCCACAGCAGATGCTTTGACACCAGAGTGGGTATAGGGGATGCCGATAATCTCAAGCAATCCCTGGACTGCTCCATCCTCTCCATATGTGCCGTGAAGACAGTTGAATACTATATCTGGCTTAATCTTGATTAGTCTTTTGGCTAGATTTGGGGATAGGTCAACTTCTACAACTTCATGCCCCATGTTGCGTAAATACCTAATGACACAACCAGAGCTGATGAGGGATACGTCCTTTTCGGCTGATAGCCCACCGGCAAGTAAAGCAATTTTTTTCCTGATGCTACTACTTTCATTATTCTTCATTTAAGGGAAATTTATTTAGCACTTCTACCGGGCAAACCATACTACATGGGAGGGTACTTAGCAATATTATATAGAGAACAGAAAATAGGAGAACCTGACGCTAGAGAATGAGATTGAAGGATGCTGGCTATATCAAACAAGGCCAACGCTGCGTAATTCGCTTGTGTCTAATCGGTTATGTTATTACCAATTTATTCCTAAATTAGTAACATAAATCTGTAGATTATGGATATCTAAAGCAAAAGGTTTTTTGTTCTCAAAAACGGATTGATGGTTCCATTAGTCATATTATTGTCAAATTCAAATGACCTATATCTATGCTGTATAGATTGGTGACCGGCTTGATAATTAACTGGAATTACAGCAAATATTAAATTAATCTCGAAGAAGTTGTCTTATAATACAATCGAGGGAAAATCTCTCTTTTGCTTCTTGTACCGAAGAACAAATTTTTTCCAATTCTGGGTAATCTTGAGCATTGCCATGTGTACGGGGAAGGGCCTTGGCGACCATCTTGATCTGATCCATGCTATGCAAAACTGAGGCGAGAAGAAAAATCGCGGAGGCGGTGAAGCTTGAGCTTGCCGATGGTACCCTAAATTCTAGGCGGCGAGGGGGAGAGGAGGGGATGCGTATAGCGGTGGTGCGGTTATTACCTCCCCAGCTTACGTTGATTGGAGCCATATATCCCGCCTGAAGGCGTTGATATTCTGATTCATCATCACCAAGTATTAGGTAGATAGATGGATTAAGTAGATGCAGTATACTTGTTATGACGTCTAATAATAGATTATCGAAGCTTTTATTAGTGACAATAGTGCTGGTCGTTGAATCAATAAAGCAATGCTCAAAAATATTTTCTAAGCCATCTCCAGGATGTAAAGTTAAATGTACATGCATAGATGAGCCATAATCATCGATAAATGGCTTGGGGTCGTAGTTCGCTGATACCTTTTTAGCAAATTGGATGAATTTATTCTGGTCAGAGATAAAGTCTCCAACTCTTTGTTTTATTGATGCAATATGATCTTGATAAGGGGTATCAGCATCAACCTCAAATGCCTTAGTCGAAAACTCGTACTGTCCCTTGCCCTTTTCTTTGCAAAAACATAACTCTGGAAAGGTTAGCTCGGCTCCGGCTAAGATTTTATTGGCGAAATCATCAGGTATGGGTTTATTTTGCTCGTCTAGCATATAGAACTCAACTTCGACGCCGAATTTTACTATTATATCGTGCTGCGAGCTAAGCGTTTTGAGCAACTGAATGATGATATCTTGTTGTGATCGATATAGTACCATAGGGTGATAAATTAATCTTTGCGTGTTTATTGATACAGTCCTACTCCACCGTTACAGACTTAGCCAAATTACGCGGTTTGTCTATATTTGAACCGCGGATTTTTGCAGTATAATAGGCTAGCATTTGCAAGATAACAGCATAACATAATGAATCACCGAGACCGCAAGGATATGAATGGTTCCCTGACCTAGTTTCTGTTGGTTTTGCATTAAGGCTATCGTTATGTTTACCTACTGAGATAATATCATCGCAAATCCCACTTGCTTCAATCTCTGAAGCGATCACGCTAGTTGTTATAGCTATTATTTTGCCGCCTCTTGCTTTGATCTCCTCTACATTAGATAGGCTCTTCTTTAGATACTCATCTTGAGGTAGAATCACAATCACCGGAGTGCCTTTCTCTATCAATGCTATGCTCCCATGCTTTAGTTCTCCTGCTGCATGACCTTCACTTGGTATGTAAGCAAGTTCTTTCATTTTTAGAGCACCCTCCAGAGCGAGAGGATAAGCAGTGCTTCTGCCAATAAAAAGGATATATGGTGCCTTCGCTAATGTTATTGCTACTGCCTTGACGCTATCTATTTGCTTTAGAGCTGATTGTACATGTTCTATGTTATGCTGAAGTTCAAGATTATAGCCTTGACCGTTCTCGTTTAATGTGATCTTTAACGACTTGATAGTTCTTTGCTTTCTCTCGTCTTCTGCCTTAATCTGACAAGAGAGGAGTAATAATAGCAGTAGTTGAGCGGTGAAGCTTTTTGTGGCTGCCACTGCGATTTCTGAGTCTATTTGCATGGGAATACAATGGTCGACGTTTTGGCCAATATAGCTGGTTTGAATGTTTACTATTCCAATAGTTTTGCCACTATTATCCTGGATTCTCTGAAGAGCATGGATGCTATCTGCCGTTTCTCCTGATTGAGATATTAGTATGTAAAGAGTTTTTGATCTGATGAGAGAGGTTGATCTGCAACAGAATTCCGATGCTATATCTGCCACAACAACTTTATTCGTCATTTCCTCTATTGCATATTTTGCTGTCATACCGGCGTAGAGAGAGCTACCACAGGCTATAATATGAATAGTATCAAAGTCATCTGGTTTTAGAGCCGCAATAGGTATCAGGGTGTTATCATCCTTTAATATTTTATTGAAGATTCTCTGGAGTATTTGCGGTTGTTCAAATATTTCCTTCAGCATGAAAGTCTCATAATCACCTTTATTAGCTATGTTTTGCTCGGTTATTTGGCTTGTATTTGGTGTTAATCCATTGCCATTGAAATCATAAAACTCAAGAGTTAATTTGCTATTTTTGAGAGAATCTGGACGGCTATTGATATGGACAATACTATTATTTGGCAGATATTGAATCTCAGAAGTATATGCAGAGATTGCATTTGCATCCGAGGTTATGAAAGCAGAGGAATTATTATGAGCTGCTAAAAGTGGCGAATCTTTCCTAGCTCCTATGAGTTTATTCGGTTTGTTTTGCTGAATTACAACAAAGGCAAACGAACCTTTAAGATGTCGTACTACTTCTTGTACGGCTTTTTTACATGTGAGGCCGATTTTTTTATAGTGATACATCAACACGGAGATAGTCTCTGTATCGGTTGCAGTTTGAAATTTGTAGCCTTCTTTGATCAGCCACTCCTTCAGCTCTCGATAGTTTTCAATTATCCCATTGTGAACAACCGCTATACCATTATAAGAATTACCAGCATAAATTATGGGATGGCAATTCGTTTCATTTGCTGCTCCATGGGTAGCCCAACGAGTGTGACCTATGCCTATATGACCAAGGGCTGGGTTATTTCTTTCTTGTTCTAGCAAGTGAGCAGCCTGCTTCGTTGTTTTGCGTGTCACGAATTCATCGTCATGAATTGTGGTGATACCAATCGAGTCATATCCTCTGTATTCAAGCAAAGATAATGCATTAATTACCCTCTTGGAGACGGAATTATCTTCGGTGCCTATGTCTAAGATTCCTATGATGCCACACATTCTTTTTTCAACACACTTCAGCAAATGACGATGGGGTCTCATACAGCCGTATCTTGCTGCATTTAATTTCTTTGTATCCTGCAAAAAGTTTAGGGCAGACTTCTTCAAACAAATACAGAGCAAGGTTTTCAGCTGTGGGATGGGCATCCAGATAAAATATCCTCTGACCCGTGCTTTTTGTAATTAATTCACCTAGTTCTTGGTCTGAAGTATCGAATATAACATTATGATCCCAATTGTCATCTATCCAAGTTTTAAGCTTCTTCTTAATGATGGCGAAATCGATCACCATGCCCATACTATTTAGCTTTTCTGCGACAAATGTTGCTTCGACTGAGTAGCGATGACCATGGAGCATGCGGCAGATCCCATCATGGGTTGGGACTCTATGGCCAGAGTCAAATTCAATTCTTTTTGTGCAATATATTTTTGTCATTTCTAATTTTTATATATCTCAATTATGTCTTTTAAAAGTCGTAGAGCTTCTTGTCTTGGTCGTTGAAATACATTCCTTCCTATGATTGAACCGCTGCCGCCACCGGCTTTGATCCCGCTGATCTCTTTGAGCAAATCATCATGATTCTTTTTTATCCCTCCTGAAAAAACAACCAATCGCTTGCCAGCGAAAGCTGTCCTCATCACCTGCTTAACGCGTAACTCTACCGTGCTAACATCCATACTATCATATAGTGTTGTATCATGGGTTACAGTTGGTACCTTAACTTTAATGATATGAGCCCCTATGGCTGCAGCTATATAAGTAGCATATCCTACTATATCTAAAGCTGTTTCTTTATCTTTTCCCAATTCATTTCCTCTGGGGTAAGACCAGATCACCGTAGGTAGTCCTTTGTTCCTAGCTTCTCGTACTACATCTCCTGCTCGCTCTAGCATGTTATCAAAATTACCGGAGCCAGGGTATATTGTCATACCGACGGCAGAACAGCCCAAGCGTATGGCATCCTCAACACTACCGGTCATTGCCTGATTTGGTTCTCTGATACTTGGGTTTATGGAGTTAGAGCTATTGATCTTAAGTATGCATGGGATTTGCTCAATGTAATCTGCGACACATTCCAACATGCCAAGTGGAGCAGCGAAGGCGCTTAGGCCTGCTTCAATCGCTAATTTTATATGATAAACCGGGTCATAGGCTGGAGGGTTGGATAAAAAGCTTATGTCTGGACCATGTTCAAAACCTTGATCAACGGGTAGGACAATAAGTCTACCCGTACCAGATAATTTTCCTGCATTTAGGATACGTGCCAACTTAGCTATAACACCAGCATTAACCATTCCCGGGCTATTGCTACCATAGTTTGCTAAAATGTTTTTCACTATCATTTTGGTTAATCTTATATCTCAATTAGCATCACCTTGATTAATGCCAAAAAATTGCGCTATGTCCAGAGCTTTTTGATTCGGTTAGTGTCCGCAATAGCAGTTTCCGCTTTGAAGGCATAGAGGTCTTTATAATTAATTTTACTATAGTTCGCAATCAAGGCGCGCCAAGGCGATTATATTATATATTTGATATAGAGCGCTTGCGATATATAATGCTTGCAAATTACTCGTAGACTTTTTTCAGACAAAGTGCTAGTGCAGCTTGCAGCTGAAGAATAAAGAATGCATAACATTATGCATTCATATCCATAAGATATGAATATTGATGAATTAATTCGCCTTATTGTTATTTATTTAGTTAAATTTGCAATCAATATTATGATAACCAGATATTTGTGCTGTGGTCGGCGCCTCCTACCTAGCTTATAACACTGCGAATAGTATTTTTGGTGTTGTTAAATTATTAACTCCTATAAGCATAACAATGCTCAATCTCTATCTAGTAGATAAAGCAATAGAAACGAATAACCCTAGTCTGCTTGATATGGCATTGTTGTTTGATTCTTATATTGGAAGAATACCTCTTATCGGCTCAAAGTTGAAAGTAAATATCAATGGTGATCAATTAATCGATGCAATAACAAAAG
>CAIOSF010000204.1 GCA_903860855.1 uncultured Alphaproteobacteria bacterium
AAGATGAAAACCAATTTGACATTACTGTGAAGAACGAAATGCTGGTTAATAGAGAAAGTATTCTCAGCAAGAAAATGTCTCCGGGAGAGTATATGAGTGAGGTGCTTTATATCTCGAGCGTCAATGGCGAAGCCAATATGCAATCAAATGGGGAGAAAGCAAGACTAAGAATTAGCCCAGAAATCGCTACTTTGCTGAGATTAGATAGACTTATCATTTATTTTTTGTGGTTTCGGCAGCTGTCTCTGCCCTATCAATCTTGCCCTGTCTAACCAATGCATCGCTTGGTGATATAATCTCTACATGAGAATCGGAGAACTTCAACAAATACTCTTTTAGTATGTCGATGCTTATAGGATATGGCCTGATTATTCCTACTGCATCTCCATACAACTTGGTCCTTTTAATTAATTTGTCAAAGCTATTACGAATAGCTTGTCCTTCCAATTCGTTATCAAGAATTATATCTATCTTCAGTGTGTTAATGTGCATATGTCCCTTGTTGATGTCGCCGATTAGTCTTTTGGCCCCATCAGGATCGTAATATACTATTGGTAGTTTCGATTCTTCTATGGTTGGCAGTATCGCATCCAAATTCTCAGCTGACGTGGTAAAGACCTCCATGTGGTCAAAATGCATACCAGTTACACCGCTTGCTAATGACAGTATCATCTTGAGTCTATTTTGATTTTCTGCATCCGATAAATTATCAAGTAAGGCATAGGGCCCAGGATCATTATAATGATAATTGTAGGGTTGCATCGGTATGCATATAAATGTATCTCTTCCTGCTGCTTTGGAATTTGCCACTATTTTTGTGACCTGATCAGAATAAGGGCTTATAGCAAAGCCTACTTCCTTTGGCAAATTACCTAGCTCTTCAAGGATGGAATGGTTAAGTCCAACATCAGCCACTATAATACTAATAGTTGATATTGCATTGGGCTCATTTTTAGCTGGTTTATTCTGAGTAACCGAATCATCTTTTTCATTCCGATGAAAGCTGAAGATATCGCTCATGTTGCTGCCAAAAGCGAAAAGAGTAACTACGATGACGACTAAAACCAGTAAAAATCCTATCAGGTATATGAATTTTTTCTTCTTATCCTTCTCCAAAAGTTGAGTGTATAACTGATTCTTCATTAATTTTATACGTATATAAGCTTATTTAGCGAGATTAGCTGCCCAGTATATTCTCTGTTTTCTAGTCTGTAAATTGAATTAGAAATTAGAGTTTAATAATTAATTTCAAAGTACTGGATTTTCTTTCTAGTTGCTTGTAGCTGGTGGAGAAATCCAAGCGCTTCCAAAATCATGGCGCCATTATCCAGAGTTCATTTGATTGCACCATCGATTTATTCGTTGGAACTCGTGATTTAAAAATATACAACTCATGGGATTTTGAAATAAGTTTGGGATGGCTAATTCACTTATTTACTGCCCACAGTTTTTAATCAATTCATTGATTTCCTGTATCTAAGACGTTGGTTATAAAGTTTTTAGAGAAGCATCTAATACCAGTTTTCAGATGCAATAGACACATGTAATGGACGAGTTGCAGGTGAAGTCAAATGCAATAAACAATCTGGAAGCGAAGTACATATGGAATGGGCGCAAGTCAAAGGCGAAGTCAAAGCAGCAGTAGTTAAAAGCGGGAACTGGTATAACTCGACATGAAGAAACTCATCCTATGCAAGGCCATGCTGAGGGGACGCAAAATTCCTTGAGACTCCACTTATGCTAGTTTTGACCAGGTTTTATGAGGTTCTTTCAAAATCTGTGCGTAAGGGTGGAGTAAAATAAGGTCAAGGGTCAACATCATGACCCTCTCTAAACTGCGGAAAATTACTAATTGATGGCAGGTCTCGGTTTGCACGCACGCTAGCTTAGGTCGGTCGTCTATGAGAAAATTTCTTCTCTATACTTGACAAACGGCCTAGAGTCATAGAATAGTTCGTATTTTATGATAAGCCCGTCTTGGAAAGTTAATAACACAGCCCCGGAGCTATTTCCAACTGGGGCAGGAAAGTGAAAATCGTAAACCACCATAGCTTGATTTCCTGAGCCGAATTTCGCTCTTATTGTAAGGTTCTCAATAAGAGAGGCAAAACTCTTTGCAGCCTCAAAAACTTCTTTCTTTCCCATTACTGTTCCGAGAGGCCCAACTAATTGAACACTCGGATGTAGATATTCCTCCATTTTTGCAAAGTCTTTCCTCCCCATAAGCACGTAATATGCTTCGGCTATTCCGGCACTATTATAATCCATAACTCAACTTCTTTGCTATAATTTTATTATAGGGGACAGTTTAATGCTAATGCTTAATCGCCTATTTTTCAACGCTATTTTTTCTTACTAGCTTTTCTTCTAATCGCTTCGCCTTCATACTTCACTCCCTTGCCCTTATATGGCTCAGGTTTTCTATTTGCACGAATCTCGGCTGCAACCTGACCTACAAGCTGCTTATCACAACCTGATACTACAATAAGAGTTGGTTTTTCGC
>CAIOSF010000205.1 GCA_903860855.1 uncultured Alphaproteobacteria bacterium
AAAACTCAATTCAATTTCTTGCCAAGAATGATATTTGTCAGCCGGTAGATTCTTCAATGGTGATGCATCGTGCACAGCTCTAACGGCACTATCAACAAAAGCTCTATAGGTCGAACCTGATCCAGATTGGGACACAGGCCTAACGCTAAGAACATTGCCATCCTTATCTAATCCAACCCTAAGTGTTACCTTCATGCTTAAATTTTCATCTCCACCACTAAAGGCCGATGCGTTCCAGGCTCTCTCAATCTGGGATCTTATTGCACTTATTTCGCTGATTGACATTGGTAAATCTGGGTTATAGTCAGTGTTTGTCTCTCCCTGGACTGCGTCATCCATGATTGTGCTAATATCTTTTTTCTCTTTATCTTTCGCGTTATCCTTGTCTTTTTTCCCCCCTTTACCCCCTTCTTTTAGGGATTTTAGAATTGAATTAGCAAACTCATCATCTTGTTTCTTCTTCTTTTCTTCTGCTTTTTTCTTGGTGATATCGGTCGATTTCTTGTCATCTACTTTCTTTTCTGGAGCATTATCTTTCTTATCTGCTACCTTTTTATCATCATTTTTAGCATCATCCTTCTTATTATCACGATCAGCTGCTACTATTGCTTTTTTGTCCCTTGCTAGATTAATAGCGTCATCTTCTGACTGCTTCTTTGTCTTGGTATCGCGCTCGTCAGGTTTTTTCTGAGGTTGCTCAGTCACAGTAGGTTTTTGTGGTTTTGGGGGTGCAACCTTATTTTCTACTTCCTGCTTCTCTGCCTGAGGTGCCGATGCTTTTGGTGCTTCAGCCTGCTTTTTACTTACATTTGGATTATTATTCTTACTGTCTTCTTTAGCTTCTTGTACCTTGTCCTTAACTTCGGTTGCTGGAACCGTTTCAGCTTTCTTCTCCTGTTTCTTAGGAGTAACTTTTATGTTATTTAGATCTGATACATTCACTATATCAACGACAAAGGCATAGTCCTGCTTCTCTAGATCCCTTCTGATATGAGGTAATCCTAGGATGGCCAACATTAATATGAGAACATGTAACGCTAATGAAAAAGAAAGACCACGAATCATTTTTTATCCGATATTTCCGTAACCAATGATACATTCGTGAAGCCACTCTCTTTTACCAGAGAGAATAATTCCATAACTTTTCCATAATTTATCGCCTGATCCCCCCTGACAAATATACGCATTTCTTTTTTTTTCTCCTGCAATTGCCTTTAACTTCATCTGCAATTGCTTTCCCTCTACTTTTGTTTCCTGAATATAGAAATTACCGTTTTTATCTATGGACAGAACCAAAGGCTCATCGTTCCCTGTGAGTGGGGAAGATTTAGTACGGGGCAGATCAACTTCTATACCGGCAACAAGCATTGGAGATGTAACCATAAATATTACCAAGAGCACGAGCATAACATCAACAAATGGAGTCACGTTTATCTCGCTATTCAACCTTCTGCTACCTCGTCCCCTCCCGCGACCATTTTTTGTTATACTAACACCCATTGTCCTCTGTTATTTTTCCAGTTCGCGCAAAATTATCGTCGTAAGCTCAATCCTAAAATCTTCAGTTCTATTGCTAATATCATCTATTGTTGATGTGAATTTATTATAAAAAATTACTGCAGGTATAGCAGCTATCAAACCGAAAGCCGTGGCTAACAAAGCCTCAGCTATACCAGGAGCAACAACAGCCAAAGTCGTGTTCTTACTAGCTGCTATCGATTGAAAGCTCACCATTATACCCCATACTGTACCAAATAGTCCGATGAAGGGAGAACTGCTTGCTATTGTTGCCAATGATCCTATGTTTGATTCAAGTGAGGCTATCGATTTGTTTATAGCTACCTGCATTGAATTCTCTATTCTCTCCTTTATATGGACGAGAGGGCCATGCTGCTGAAGTGATTTACTATTCCATTCCTCAATCGCTGCTGATAATACGTTAGCAATAGGATGAGTTTCCTTGTTCTTATTAACGTATTTAAAAAGACCATCTATTGCCTGGCCTGACCAAAACATCTTCTCCATATTGCTCATTTTGCGTTTTATCACCGCAAGACTAATCATGCGATCGAAGATTATAGTCCAACTCCAGAGAGATGCCAATATGAGAAACAACATAACAAACTTCACAATTGGATCAGCTTGTAAAAACAAATCCAAAAACGACATATTCGTAGCCTGAGCAGCTATCTGAATAGAAAGATCTTCTACTTTTGCTACCGGCGCAGCAGTTAGTGCTAAAAACCACAGCATTTTTTACGATCAAATATAAATCAAAATAAACAATGCCTGATTTCTAACAGGATTCTCCAAAGCAGACAAGATAATCTCTTGCTTGGAGAGCAAGAAAATATTATCTTCACGGTGATATCTTTATAAAAATAATGATCTCTGCATATGATGTAATATGTAATATCAATTACCAAATGCAATGGACAAGCCAGATGGAATGGACGCAAGCCAAAGGCGAAGTCAAAGAGGCAGTAGTTAAAAGCGGGAATTGGTATTACATATTAATGATCATATACTGAGACTCAATATATCGAGTTTCGAAATGCATAATCCTTTAGCCCAATTTACTGTTAAGCCTCTAATAGATATTAAGATCTTTGGATATGACATCTCATTTACAAACTCTTCTTTGTTCATGTGCGTCACTCTGCTGATTATTTGCATCATGTGCCTACTCCAGGGGAGGAAAGGTAGAGTTGTTCCTGGCAGAATACAGATGATAAACGAGCTTGTGTATGATATGGTGGTTAACATGGTTGATAGTACTTCCGGTAAGAATGGCCTTCCCTATGTTCCATTCATACTTTCACTCTATTTATTCATATTATTATGTAATCTCAGTGGAATGCTGCCAGGAGCCTTCACGGTAACAAGCCATATAACCATAACCTTCGCTTTGGCTATATTCATATTCTGCAGCGTTACCATTCTAGGATTCATCAAACACGGCCTGCATTATCTTAAGCTATTTTTGCCGGAAGGAACTCCTATCGTGCTCATGCCTCTAATGTTTATAATAGAGTTATTCGCTTACTTAGCACGACCGGTAAGCTTATCTCTGCGTTTGGCAGCCAATATGACGGCTGGTCATATAATACTTAAGGTTATTGCATCTTTTGTGATTATGGCTGGATTTGTCGGGATTTTTCCATTCGCATTGCTGGTCGTTTTAGATGGATTTGAAATATTCATAGCATTATTACAAGCATACATATTTTCAATTCTAACATGTGTTTATCTAAGTGATGCATTGAATTTGCATGAATAATGGCTGATAACCTAGTCAAGAAGCTGGAGATATTAAATTAAGAAAAAATTGCTTTACAGGATATAGTTTTGTTGCATCGAAGGAACGAAGCATATATTATCTGCGTCGTTCCTTCTTCTTTTATGTCTAGTTGATGCTCTTCTTACAAAAGCTCGCAACCCGCGATTGTAACAAGTTAATCGTTATTATTGGTAGTACCTTAGTTGCCATCAATGCTGCAATATATATTACAAGACATATTGAGAACAAACAGACTATAACATATGAGCAAGCCGCTTTCTTAGACTCAACAAGCTCTAATTTAGTCGATAACAACAAAGCTACATCAGATCACGTCAATGGACAGCAGGCAATATCACCGATACAAAAAAACAATAGCAACAAGGCAGTAACGGTAACAACAAAGGCTGGGACCACCTCTAAACCACTAATTCAAAATATAAAAAATAAGACTAAAATCCAGATCACTTTAGCAGATGGCGACACCCTGTATAGCACTCTGCTAAGTGCCAATATAGAAAAAAATGCGGCCCACTTGATAGCGGTATCAGTGAACAAGGTTTATAAGCTTTCACAACTAAGAGTGGGGGAGATTGTAACGATCACAGTCTTAAGTGGTGAAAAAGTCAGAAGCGATACAAAGGCCAAAGTTGCATCAATGCTAATTCAAACGGGAGAAAAGCAAATAAAAGTTGATTTCAATGAGAAGAAGAGATCTTATATAGCTAACATAGTGAAAGACCCAATAAAACTGGCTATACATAATGAACCAGCTCCTGGTGAAATAAGCAAAGTTGGAGCTAATAATAAAAATGTCAGCACAAATGCTGTAC
>CAIOSF010000206.1 GCA_903860855.1 uncultured Alphaproteobacteria bacterium
GGGATGGTTTGCCTTTAAATAAGCTGTTTGGTAAGAAATAACCGAATATGCTGCGGCATGTGATTTATTGAAGCCATAGCTGGCAAATTTATCGACAAGATCAAATATATTAACCGCTTGTTCTTCATGTAATCCATTCGTCATAGCTCTTTGTACGAATATTTCTCTTTGAGCATCCATCTCCTGCTTATTCTTCTTACCCATGGCTCGGCGCAGTAAGTCAGCTTCTCCCAGGCTATAGCCAGCGAGAACCTGGGCTATTTGCATGACCTGTTCCTGATACACTATGATCCCATATGTTTCGGCTAGAGTTTCTCGCAGGGAAGGGTGGATATCTTCAACTGGCTCAAGGCCATGTTTACGGCTGATATAGAGGGGAATGTTATCGATGGGGCCGGGTCGGTATAGAGATGTTAGGGCTATCAGATCATTGATGTGATCTGGTTTGAGATTTTTGATTGCCTCTCTCATGCCTGAACCCTCAAACTGGAATACTCCTATTGTTTGGCCTTTTGCAAGTAAATCAAAGGTCTTTTTATCGTTGAACGGTATCTTACTGATATCGATGTTTTTCTCTTTATAAGAGGAGCTAGTTCTATGTTTCGCAATCAGTTTGCATGTTTCCGAGATGACCGTGAGGGTTTTTAGTCCTAAGAAATCAAATTTCATTAATCCAGCCGCCTCTGCATATTTCATGCTATACTGGGCGATTGGTACTGGGATATCAGGCGTTTGGTATAAGGCAACCAACTCTACTATCGGTCTATCAGCAATAATCACTCCGGCTGCATGAGTTGAAACGTGACGATGAACTCCCTCAAGCTGTAGGCTAATCTCTAAAAGTTTGCTGACATCGGGTTCTTCATCCCTCATTCTCTGCATTTCTTTGTCGATATCTATTGCTTCTCTCAAGGTAATGGGATGAGCGGGGTTATTTGGTACCATTTTACAGATCTTATCAACTAATCCATATGACATCTGTAATACTCTACCAACGTCTCTTAATACGGCTCTAGCCTGGAGTTTGCCAAAAGTAATTATATGGGCTACTTTGTCGAAACCATACCTTTGCCTTACGTACTGAATGACCTCGTCTCGTCTTGATTGGCAAAAATCTATATCAAAGTCTGGCAATGAAACTCTTTCCGGATTTAGGAAGCGTTCAAAGAGCAAGCCAAACTGAAGAGGGTCAAGATCTGTGATTTCTAGGGCCCAAGCAACGACTGAGCCTGCGCCAGAGCCGCGCCCTGGTCCAACTGGTATATCATTCTTTTTGCTCCAGCGAATAAAATCAGAAACGATTAAGAAATATCCTGGAAATCCCATACGATTGATGGTGGTTAGTTCAAAATCTAGTCTCTTCCAGTAATCTTGTTGTTGAGATTTCGGCATATTGGCTAAGCGGAGTGCGAGGCCGAAATTGGCCTGATCTTTGAGAGATGTTTCTTCGTCTGTATCAATTGAAAAGCGTGGCAATAGTGGGGCGCTGCTCTCTGGCATAAATGAGCATTTGCGGGCTATAAGTGCGGTATTTTCAATTGCTTCTGGTAGATCGGCAAAAAGTTCCTCCATTTCCTTTTGTGTTTTAAAGTAGTGATTGGTGTTTATTTTTGGTCGATCTTCTTCCAGTACATAACGGCTATGTATTATACAGGAAAGAGCGTCACAAGCTTCATGCATTGAGGGCTGTAGAAAGCTTATGGGATTGGCGGCGACCAATGGGATATTGTATTTATGGGCAAGGTCCAGAAGAGCCTCCTCTGCCTCATGTTGTTGAAGACTTTGGTTTTGACGAGCTGATTGTAAATGTTGTAATTGCGAATGATGACAGCTATTTGGATAGCGCGTTAATCCAATAAATAATTCGCATTTATAGGAAAGTAGCGTTTGGAGCAATAATTCTGTGAGATGACGGTGTTCTGTATTTGAATCGACTGCAAGAGGACTATCTTGTGCCCCCCATAGTATGATTAAGCCATCTGACTTTTGGCGCAGTAATGATAATGGGATTGAAACCTCACTACCATTGTCTTTCTCGTCTTTGCCTTTATGATGGGTCTTTGTGCTCGATTCCATAACCTTTGATAGGGTGGCATTAATCGCCTTATCTTGTCCATCATTATCCGTAGTGTTATTATGGTTTATTAAGTTCATCTCTATATCATCTCCTTTGATATAGAGTGAGCTTACAAGGAATAATAGGTTCTTATATCCAGCTTCGTTCTTTGCTATGACCAGTATATCGCCGATGATAATTTGCTCGCGGTTCTGTGATATTCCATGCTTGCACCTTTCGTTATAGTTGATTAAGTTACTATCTTGATCGGGAGCAAGGCCGTGCTGATCTTTAAATTGATCAATTATATTTGATCCGTTATTAGTTATGCTATCTTTTGTGATTTCTGAGCAATCGACTGTCAATATGCAGCCTATAATTGGTTGCACACCAGATCTTGCTGCAGCCATGGCGAACTCAAGTGCTCCAAACAAGTTGTTTTTGTTAGCTAGGCAGATAGCCGGTATTCTTTGTTTTGCACAAAAAGACACTAAATCTGGTATTTTAGCGCTACTAAAGCCGAAATAATAATCCGAGTGAGCTCGTAAGTGAATAAACATGTTTGGATTGTATAATAATCAGGAAACCTGGTATAGTTGATTAATTTAAAAGTTGGATACTTTCGTGGCGTTTTGTCGCTAGTTCTGCAATGAACCCTCAGTGACAGCTCCACGGGTAGGATGGATATCCATCCTATTGGATTCACAAGTATGTCATCATAGGACTCTAGACTGTCTTCCCCATCACCATATATCAACTTAAACGACTATAAAAGGGAATTACTAGTAGCTAACCCACTGCAATGATCCTCACCTAGTTTTCTTACTTATTTTTACGCAAAAAGGCCGGTATATCAAAGAAATCACGTTTCTTGGTTGTTGCTTTGGCCGCTTCTCCCTTTGGTATCGTTGGGTTGCTTTGGCTGCTGCCGCTCAATCCTTGTAGAAGCTTTTCCACTGGTTGCAAATCGTACTCTTGTTTATTGTATGGCTGCTCACTTGATGATGATTCCGGATCTATGGGTTTCTGAGGTATAAACGGGCCTTTCATGCTGATGCTGCCACTGTTTTGATCATAATTCGTAGTAGTCTTCATGAACGACCCAGAGACGCGAATCTTATCTTTATCACCAAATTTGCTAGTCTTAGCCTCTGTCCCAGTATTGGCTTTCAGCTTATTATTGATAGTTATAGGAGTATCGCTGTTACTAGTATCGCTCTCTGATTCTTCTACGTTTGTTTTATTCATATTGTCATTTGTTCTATTGGATGACGAGACGTCAAAATTAACGCTAGTACCCATCCCATGATTTAGTATCGCATCTGGTCTTATTTTAGAGTCAATACCGGTTGCCACTACAGAGACTCTGAGCTTTCCAGATAAATCTGGGTTGAAAGCTGAGCCAAATATTATGTTTGCATTTGGATCGACCTCTTCTTTGATCCGATTAGCTGCTTCGTCTACTTCAAACAGTGTCATATCAGGTCCTCCGGTAATATTGATCAATACACCTCTGGCACCTTTCATTGATGAATTATCAAGCAATGGATTTGATATTGCTGCTTCGGCTGCTTTGATTGCTCTATTGTCTCCTTCTGCTTCTCCTGTGCCCATCATGGCTTTGCCCATTTCTCCCATCACGGTGCGAATATCAGCAAAATCTAGATTAATTACGCCTGGCATCGTTATTAAGTCAGTGACCCCACGTACGCCCGAATCCAATACCATATCAGCCATTCTGAATGCATCGGCGAAAGTTGTTTTTTCATTTGCTAC
>CAIOSF010000207.1 GCA_903860855.1 uncultured Alphaproteobacteria bacterium
ATTGTTACAAATGAAGACACGGCCTCTAGACCACTGAACGTAACGATCAATGACCAAGATGGAAACAAAATTTATTTGATGGTCGTTACACTACCAACTAAGGGTCAAATCGCCCTACCAGGTACCATGAACATTGATCTCTCAATGAATACAAACTTTGGCTCAGGTACATCACCGATACCCCTGCTATTTTTCAAATCAAGATATAAATGGAGCTGATAGCTTCCAATTAGCACCAGTTGATTCTAATAGGATTGTTGGTGCAAGTGTGACAGTCACCGTTAATATTAATCCTATAAACGATCCACCTTATATAACCAGCTTCAATGGAATGCCAATAAATGGTACTGGTAGCTGCGATGATCGTACAGTCACTTCTTGTGCCCTCATGTAAACTTAAATGAGAGTGACATAGTGACCCTGCCATTGCAGGCTATGGATCCTGATATCGGTAAACCAACTCAACGTAAGAACCATGGCTCTTCCGGCCAATGGTGCTCTTACAATATTAGACATAAATAATTCACCGCACCCCGCCGCAATTGGATCTCATATATTGATGACTGATTCTACTGCTACCAATGGCTTCACTCTAGGGACTACTAGCTTTATATATACATCAAGTGCTAATTATAGTGGGACCGACAGCTTCCAATTCACCACAACGATGGCATTGCTGATGGTGCCCTGGTTACAGTCAATTTGAATATAGAAGGCATAAATCATCCTCCGATCATAGCTGTATCATCAGTGCAACAAAACAGTAACACTGTTGCTCTCACTCATGGTGCATATAACCTACTAGAGAATACACTCGCTGACATAACATTCCTGGCTACCGATAGTGATGGCGATCTATTAGTATGCACCATAGCCTCTGGACCTCATGGTCAGTCAATCATCAGCACATCTACGAGTGGGTCAATTCAAGCATGGGGCCAGATAGTCAGGGGCATCGCCTCTGGATCGAGCATAGGTGTTCTGTATAATCCAACTACTCATTATTATGGCCCAGATACCTCTACACTTAATTGCCAAGATTCGTCCGGGGCAAGTACTGTAAACACAGTTACAATCAATATAGATAATATTAATGATGTCCCATCTATTGTTGCTGTGAGAGTTGCCGATCATCCTATTTTACCTGATCCTACTACAGGTAGATTTCTCATACCAACCACTGAAAACTCCGTAGTTGATGTCAACTTAGATGTTGTTGATTACGATCTACTGAATACTCTTGTCGTGTCTGCGACAATGGGCATCCTCGGTAGCATCACCTTCCCTTCTGGCATAGGACCCTAACAATAATATCATCAGGGCTCCTGGCTCTAACCTAACCACGATAACTTTAGCATATGATCCAACTGAGGTGGGATTAGATCCAATACAGATAGGAGTGACTGATAACACCGGTGCTAGCAGTGGCGCAGTCCTGGTATTTGACATTGGAAACTTATACACAACTCCTTACACCTAAGTCTTTTCAGCCGTTGGTGTAGCGAATACTCAAACCAGTGCTAATGGCATCATCACCTATGATATTAACGAACAAGGCACAGCTTACTTCTTAATCAGAAGTATCTCTACTGATGGAGCGGCGACTGCTCCCATATCATGTAACACGCAAAATACAAATATAGCAGCTTTGCTTACAGGTTGTGGTACCGAAAGCATCCCTATCGGTGGAACCGTTAATGTCAATGGCCAACCGATTTCTATTCCAACTGAACAACCAGGTGCTATAAGCACTTACTATGTTATGACCTATGATCTAACCGGTAGCATCAATCTGTTTGGACCAGATCAGATTGATTATACCTACTGTGATTCCCTAACTCTTACAGAATGCACCAGCCAATCGATTGCAATCGATGTCACAAATATTAACAATGCTCCTGAGCTCATAGTACAGGGGGTAACATATAGTCCACCTGGAGGAGGGGTCAGCAACACTGCACAATTGATCATTGGAGGACCACAGGGAGGCCGCTATTCTATACCTGAAAATGCAGTTAACGTTAATTTTAATATCCAGATATTAGACAGTGATAGTAGCGCCGTCCTCATCCAGCAATGTAGCAATGCACCTAGAAATCCTAGTACAAGTAACAAAGGCGCATTCTATTGCACTATACCAGTGGGCTGGGGATCTGGATTAAATGTAAGCTTACAATTGAACACAACTTCACAACTAAATACTGGCACTTTCAATATATTATATACTCCTTATCAGGATGAAAATGGAAATGACCTATTGACTATTTCTGTTACCGATACTGGCCCAGTGTCAGGAGGGACGACAACAAATCTACCTTTATCTCTGTGGATAGAACCAGCTCATAATCCTGTTGCAATAAGTATCACCGAAGTTGTCAGAAATGCCGGAACTGCAAATGAAACAATCGTACTCCCAGTGGGTAATTTATATATCGTAGATCCGTCATTTAATACAATCAGTTCTCGTTTAAATATATATGATCCGGACAGCGCCCCATCCATCAGCTGCTATATTGCGCCAGACGGATCAAACAGGGCATATAACTTGATTAACATGGGTATCGATAGTGGAGATGCTAGACCAGGTACGGATTATAAGTATTCTCTGACCTATTTGCTCGATGGCGGCGCAGAAGAAGCTAGCACTCTATCCATACGTTGTTTTAATGATGGTACGGCGACACCTCCGATCGATTATAGTACTCCTGATACCCAAGCCATTAATTTCATGGTCCTTCCTCCTCTACTCACTAGTGGATATTATGCACCGCGCGTTGAGCAGATAAAAATAACTTTTAATACCAATGAAATCCCTTGCGGAACACCAGGGAATCTTCCTTTATTCACCGATGGGATCACGCCATCAGACCCAGATCTTTTACCTACTTTTGATACCTCAGCATCTGATGTATTGGGCAAAGTATCTGTTTGTGATGGCTACACTAGCATACTCTATGTTGGTCTAACCTGTGGCAGTCAACTATGCGATCCAACCATACATTATCATTCTATTGCTGGAGCATACAATGGTTACACTCTCGGTGAACCTGCCTTTTATTTTAGAAACCCTAATCCCTCTCAGCAAGATATAACCATCCTACCTCAGTATGTACGAACCACACTGAATGTAGCTAACGATCTGACAATCGATGCAATCATGACTCTCCCGATTGACTCATCTTCAGACCAAGACGGATATGATGATCCATTTGAATTCAAGATTTGTTATGGTGCAAATGGAGGAAGTACTTGTCCAAATGACATTGACTTTCCTCTCTATTCAATATACATCAGTTACTATTAGAACCTACCATCACTGATACTAATTCTATTTTTAGCTCAATGATCAGCTTGCAGTCATTCTAAAACAAGCTTAGGATGACTGGATACCAATTTCCGAATGAAATAATGCAACTGTGAATCCAATGGGATGAACAGATACACCTGGATCCGCGGAGCGCTTTGTCGCACAGCATTGCCGAGCGATGAGTGAAGCAGCAGTGGTTAAAATCGGGAATTGGTATGGAATGCATTTCGCCATAAATAACAATAAGGGTAACTCACCTTACGCACAGATTTTGAAAGAACCTCATAAAACCTGGTCAAAACCAGCATAATACCTTTTAGTGAAGTCTAGAAATTTTGCGGGGCATGGCTTTGCCTAGCGTAAGGTGAGTAAGCTAATGATGGTATAAACATTGCTAAATTTGATTGATTTACAATCAGTAAATGCCTTGCTAATCCTAAGATGGCAATATCACCAGATGTTGGTAGGATACTGTAAACGTCCATAATGTTAATGTCCAATTGCATATAGCCTTGCATACAAACCATTCCTGCTCATCAATTCGCTGTGAGTCCCCTCTTCCATAACCCTGCCATCACTGATCAAAACGATATTATCAGCATTTTGAATAGTTGATAATCTATGGGCTATTACAACACATGTTCTACCATGCATCAACCTCGTCATTGCCTCTTGAACGTTGGCTTCGTTTTCATGATCAAGGGCAGAAGTAGCCTCATCTAGCAGTAGAATTCGCGGATTCTTCAAAAATGCCCTAGCTATAGATATCCTTTGTCTTTGACCGCCTGACAATCTAATTCCCCTTTCACCTATCACTGTCTCAAATCCCTCTGGAAGCCTTTTGATAAAATGCAGAGCAGATGCCGATCTAGCTGCTTCTATTAGCTCCTCTTCCGAGGCATCCATTCGTCCATAAAGAATGTTATTGCGAATCGTATCAGAAAATGTCAGTTGCTCTTGGCTTACATAACTGAATTGCCGCCTGAGATCTTCTAACTTGATTCGCCTAATATCCACAGCATCATAGCGAATCGCCCCACTCTGAACATCATAAAATCTCATTATAAGATTTAAAATCGTACTCTTACCAGCTCCTGATTTTCCTACTAAAGCAGTGACCTTATTACTCTCTATTGTAAGATTAAAATCGTCAATGGCCGGTCTATTGAGACGTGATGGATAGTAAAAGGTGACTTTCTCAAACACAATTGAGGCATTTAGGTCTTTTGGCAAGTCTATTGAATCTGGTGCCGAAACAATCTCTGGCTTTATCGCTAGAAATTCTGTTAATCCCTGACTTATTCCTGCAGCTTTTTGCAGATTATTTAGAACTTCCATAAGATTTGCAATCGACGATGCACATAGAACTGAGAGAAAAATGAAACTTGAGAGCTGCCCTGGAGTCATAGATCCATCCAACACATCACGGCTACCAATCCAAAGAACAAAAATGACAGAAGAAAAGATCAACATCATGATAATCATAGTGTTTAGGCTACGAGCTTTTACGCGAGCCAATGATGTTGTTAGCTCATCTTGTATCTTCTCATTAAATCTTTCTCTCTCATACCCCTCTTGAGCATAAGCTTGGATGAGCTTAATATTATGAATGACTTCAGATGAGAGAGAAATAATATTGGCGATCTTATCTTGAACGATCTTTGTAAATCTCCTCGCCCTCTTTCCAAGGATAATTAACGGTATTATTACGGGAGGGATAGCAAGTAAAATGATCAGAGTTAGTTTGGTATTTGAGACTAATAATATGGCCAGAGCCCCGATGAACATCACTATATTTCTCATGGCTACTGATATACCTCCACCAACTATACCGTGCAGAGTCGTGATATCATTTGTCAAGCGCGATAAAATCTCCCCTGGCTTGCGAGTCTCAAAGAAACTGGGGGATAGGGTAAGCAGGTGGAAGTGAATAGCCTTCCTTAAATCGGCTACGACCTTCTCCCCTATTGTTGTTACAAAAAAGATACGAGCAGCAGTCGAGACTGCGAGGATGGCTACC
>CAIOSF010000208.1 GCA_903860855.1 uncultured Alphaproteobacteria bacterium
TATATCATATAACGAGGTCCTTGCAGAAAATCAGCGACAGAATGAGTTAGGATGGTCGCCTAGTCTGAGCATCAATTGCTTCACAAGTCAGAAGCCAAACTATAGTATGAGCCCATATGCTAAAAGAAAATATAAAGATATCATGAGGGTTGATGCTGTATACAAGCCTGAGCTCAAGGGAACGAATTGCAGTATTACGATCAAGCTAAAGGACGCAGAGAATCTTCCTATAACTAATAAGGTCGGGAAGATTCTGCTCATTCGTCCCGTAAGCGATAAAGTACCTGATATTGATATGACATTACATGATGAGGGAGGCGGCAGCTATAACTGCGATTTTAGCCTACCAGATTTGGGATTATGGGAGGTAAGGATATATATTGGTGATAAGAGTGTCGCTGCTGATGCTGATGATATCAATGGTAGAAACGCTCCTGATAGCGATTATGATAGAATATATGAGTTTTTCCTTACAAAAAAGATTATAATACTATAGTTGGTTGATATATCACGATGGACTGATGTGCCATGCTGGCGAAGCCTCCTGAAAATTTCGGTTCCAAGAAGTCTTCCGGCAACATGCTCACCTCCAAGTGATGCCCCTCTTTTATATCACTTCGAAAAACATCTGCTTTACCGTATTACCACTAGATTCTTGCAGGAAAAAACCTGATTCATAATAATCTTGAGTGCTATATCCCAGGCCCTCAAAACCACAATTTTCCTTATTACTTCCTTCCATCAAGTTATCTTTTCGAAATAAATCACGGTTATAGCTCAGGTATTCAAAATTCTTAGCATTATCATCATATCCACTTACTATACCTATATGTCCGCTAATAGAGTTACTCATTTGATCGAATGAACGAAAGACAACTAAATCGCCAACATTTGGTTTGTTGTTAAACTTTGGCTTGATATGTTCAGCTAGCTCTTCTAATAAATTTTGCTCATTTATCTGATATTCTATTATTTGATCTAAGTCGTTATAATTGATAGGGTGTGCTGAGCTGTCATACTTGAGATAAAAATATGTAAAATCAGAAGTTGAATATAAATTATCATCGATCCCCAGCCATTTTGATACTGCTGATGAACAATCTTCATTATGTAGAGGAAACTTCTTATATCTTGAGTCATAGCGAGAACCACCAAATGAAAAACCCATTGTTAGAGTTAGAAGTTCCTTTGAGCCATCACCATTTTCTTGTATATAGAACAAATCCTCTAAGTTGTGATAAATCATGCTTCGTTCTGTCAGCATGGCGATATTGATGTCTCCATCGTCGGAAGCACGAATATGAAATGGATCAAAGCCGACACCCTGTAGTATCGCCCTATACGGACTATTATCATAGTCGCTTAGATCGGAATATTTGGTATGGTACTCTTTCTTCAGTGCATCTTCATAGCCACCAGCTCGCAAAGCAGTGGTTGCAAGATATTGCCACTGATTAATTTTAGATGATCCAAAAGCGTTAAGCGTGTAAGTCTTAGAAGCGAAATTTTTGTGTTGTGGAAATACGGTCTTACAATCTTCGATGAGGGGGCAATAGGCCTTGTAATCACCAGATATTATATATTCAATGATGTCATCATTGGAGTTTAGTAACTTTTTGCTATCTTCAAACAATTTTTGGTTTTTGTTCGTTTTGAGGGGATAGGAAGAGTCACTATCGATAAAATGCGCATCAAATAGATCTTGCATCATTTGATCGTATCGAATCACTCCTATCATTATATTTTTCAGCGCGTTCGGCTCTAGGTCTGATAACACCTCTCTGCACATATTTGAGATATATTCGATACCAGCTTTAGTTGTTTGTTGACGCAAGTCATGCTCTGCAAGAGCGCGATCTAGATGCTTTGCTAATTGCATATCTTTGTCATTGTTATTTTGTATACCCATTGTCTCCAGGCGCTATCTTAAGTCAACAACTTTCCAAAGACTAATAGAGAAAGTTAAGTAATTTGAGTAATACCAGTTCCCGATTTTAACTACTGCAGCTTTGACTTCACATTCGGTTTGGCTTGCGTCCATTACATGTGTCTATTGCATCTGGAAACTGGTATAAAATAGGTATAACAAATTAACTGATTGATTTACCATGGACGGATAAATGGCGCTATGATTCCATACCGCTACAATATAGACTGAACAGTCTTTGCGTTCTAGGTATGTGTTATTACCACATGTCAAACATCGTTTTACAAACAGCAATTGTGGCTAAGCAGGCTGTTTCCGCCCTCATAATCACGGGACCTAGATTGAGAAAGTAAACATTAGGGATCTGCTGCAATAGTTGTAATTCTTTTTCACTGAATCCTCCCTCTGGTCCCACCATAAGAATGATTTTGCGGTGAAGCCCATTTTTGAATTTTGAGGCTAATGCACGGGGAGTAAGGCCATCTAAGCGTGGCTCGCATACTATTATAATATCTTGCCCTATTTTCAAATCTTCCTGCTTCGCTCGCTGCTCCTGAACCATAATCTCGATCTTGGCTTTCCCTTCAGCCTCATCCTGACCATAGGCACAAGGCCTATCAACCTTATCTGGAATGAGATCTAGAATCCATTCATCTAGTTGAACAGTATCATGAATGTAGGGGACATCAAGTCTCTCACACTGCTCTGTCGCCTCAACCGCAGCCTCCATAAGCTTCTGTTGTTGAATTGAGCGCAGTACTGTATATTCGCTAATGATAGGGAGTATTTCACTTACACCAAGTTCAGTTGATTTTTGTATAATGAAGGATGGACTAAAGGCCTTGAAGGGAGCGAAAGCGAGACAAAGCCTAACACTTGCGGTTACATAAGGTTTACGAATCATTTTTTGCGGTGTTATAGAGCAGTTTTTTCTATCCAGAGATGAAATAACAGCCAACCACTCACCACAGTCAGCATTAAATATTTTAATGGTATCGCCAGCCTTACAACGCACAACATTGCGTAGATAGTGACTTGAGTTACTTATATCAGTGAGATTCCCTGTGCTTATGATGGCCGGCACCCATATACGAATTAGGCGTCTACGGGCTGATGCCGCCACCTTCTTAGGATGCACTAAGCTTCCCCCGCATGAGCATCCGATAATGTGGTTAATAGACAGCGCACTTTAGTGTTTTTTGTAATTACGTAATTTTTCATCATCATGATTAAGATTCTTATCGTCTTCATAGCGAAGTCCATTCATCTGAAAATCATCTGCATCATGTTTTCCATCTTTCTCCGCTTTCTTTCCATTTTTACGCTTCGTCGAAACGCTCAGCTCCTGATCATCTCGATGATGGGTGTGATCATCATTATTATGAAAATGCTTCTTATCATAACTCCCACCACTTTTGTTGTGGTGTTCTTGGCTATTGCCGAACCAGTGTGACATAACATACCTCTCAAACAAATTAATCCATAATTGGTGATGCACTTGCAGGTATACCGAGGTTATACAATACGCTAATTAACACCTCAACTCAACAATCTGTGCACCACAACGATATAATGCAGACGCTAATCCAAAGCATCACAACAGCACCAGTTCTCATTCTAATTATTTATACCAGTTCCCGCTTTTAACTACTGCTGCTTTGACTTCGCTTTCAGTTTGTCCATTGCATGTGGCTCGTCGCTCACATAGTTTAACTATGTATCGCTCCTCTCTCATTGCATTATTTAAATGCGGAAATTGGTATTAGATCTGGTATAAAATATACAACATCCAACTAATTCCCAACTACTAACAGCCAATACTTGGCCATCGCATCATCAATTCTTCTTTCTATATTATAGGTTTTTGCACTCTCGTATTTAAAATATGGCAAAAATGTTAAATATATTTACTCATTTACTTATAGATAGAGTGAGGACTTCCTCACCTGCTTTGAGTGTAGTTCATCATCAATAGATGGGTCAATAAGAAATAAATTGGGATAAAACTTATCTATTAAACTTATCTATTGCTAATAAAGCCATATAGTATTCATATTAAAGTAACTTAATTAAAACTATACTATCACCCCGAATTGAAGCCCTAGGCTTTCTTCGGTATATCCTCTGACAGAGTCATCAATAGATCTATTGAACGAGAAATGGTATGGATCACTCCCTGCTGTCTTATTGCCTCTCTATCACCATAAAAGATGTTTTTGAAAGCAATAAATCCATTGCTGACTGATTCTTTAGTGGATTTGTCATATAATAGCATTGCATTATACAATAAGCCAACGGGCTTTTCTTCGCTACCACCAGACGGACCGGCTATGCCTGTAGTCGCAATAGATAAAAAATAAGAACTATCATTTTTGATATTATACCCGCCATCCTCATGAGTCGCTTTCTTACTAACTGAGGATTTGCTGGCCTTGCTATTATTAGCATCTTGTCCAATGATAATCTCCATCGCTCCGATGACCATAGCCTTGGCCACCTCCAGGCTCACGGCCCCATGTTTTTTTAATATCTTCTTTTCAACGCCCAACAGTTGCATTTTAGCATCATTGGAATAAGTAACAACGGAACCGTAGAATACTCGGGAGCTGCCTGGAATAGAGGTAATGGCCTGTGATACCATGCCCCCAGTACACGACTCTGCGGCGCAAATCATGATATCATTCTTTATCGCTAATTCGACTAGCTTGCGTGCTAATTCACATATAATCATTTGGCGGACCTAACTTATCGGCTCCATTGTAAGAGTTACCATGACATTAGTCAATCTAGCAACCGCTAGTCTAAGGAGGTTGATTAATGGGAGGGCGGCAATGGGCGAATAGATCTTAAGATTTAGAGTCTGGAATGAATAAGAGATGATGTCGAATGCTGGCAGTCAAAATGCGCCATGCTATGAGTTTGAACATAAAAAGGTATGGAGCCAATTGACGTAGTCCACATTAGAAGAGGGGCCAGAGCATATTTCTATGATGCAGGGTGTGTCATATGAATGCAAATCTCTTATTCTGGCAGTAGCTTTAGAAGCTAATTCTGTTGATGTCTTAACCAAGGCGGCAACTTCATTATCCTCACAAAGCTTACCATCCCAAATATATATAGACGTAGAATCACCAAGTATATTACAACATGCAGCCAATCTTTCCCGCACCAAAATCTTACAGATAGACTTGGCTTCATCGACATTGGCAAATGTTACGTAGAGTATTGATATCGTCATATTGCAATATATTGATGGGTTTATATAAATACCAGTTTCCCACATGTAATGGACAGGCTGTAGGTAAAGTCAAAGCGGCAGTAGTTAAAAAAATAGGAACTGGTATTAGATAGTGATTTAACTTATTGCCTGTACAAGAAGAGACGATCCGTAGCTTATTGATAACAGGCCGTGAATCCAACGGGATAAGCGGATATGCATCTAATCTGCATAGCGCGTCATCACGAAGCATCGCCAAAGGAGGATCGACTCAGTACGGGTCATTAAATTAAGTTGCAGCAACTTACATATCTGAGTGTTTTGCCTGATCGTCGCTAGAATGAAACATTCCCGCTACAAGCTCTATACTGTCGTGTACCATTCCTGGCAAGTACGTGATTACATCAAGGAGACCGAAAAGGGCAGCAGCCGATGCCGGAGCGATGACTTCCGCTTCAAGTATGCTATTTATCATGTTAGCGCCAGCATATCCCGCGGTTACGTGAGTCCCAATAAGATTTGTTTCAACTAAGCTTACTACACCAGATGATAGCCAAAACTCTTTGCTGCTGCATTGTTCTTTGACTGAATTCCAAACTTCATGGCCACCATGACCTTCTGTGCCGGCCGCAGCCCAATTGACTGATAAAAACGAGTCAACGGTTGTGGAAGCGGCATGAAAGAGTTTCACAGGAATGGCAAACTTGGACTCAGGATTTGTCTCGCGATACATTGCTGCCATGGTCGTCAAAGGGTTGACAAACCCAGCCTCTAAATTGCCGAATGCAGCTCCACCGACCGTAACTGCTGTTTTAGGTAAGATGGAAAGCATACCGTATGTTGACACGGTTGACGATACGGTATCTAGGGCAAATTTTATAGTGTAACTAAGTGGATTCATTTTAGACATATAATTAATATTTAAATTATGTTTATGTTTACAATTACGCATACTAGGGCACTTAGATTAAACAAATGTGAACATGTTTATAAAAATATCAGTTCTTTTCTATCAAATAGCGTTTTTAGATGATATATTTTATAATTTTACGAA
>CAIOSF010000209.1 GCA_903860855.1 uncultured Alphaproteobacteria bacterium
TGCCTGTTTTGTTGGTAGAAGATGACAAGCTCATGGGGAGGTTGCTGAAAACCGCACTGGAGCGGCGAGGTTTCACTGTCGCTATGCCAGAGTCTCTATCCGAAGCTGATATAATGGCAGCGATTGAGATTGGTCAATATAGTTGCGTTATAACCGATTATCGTATGCCTTCTTGCAGCGGGGTAGAAGTGCTCGATATTGTTAGAAAGATTGATGATGGCAGAGGGGACGATAAAAAGACAAAAGTTATGATCATTACCAGCGATGACCCTGAGAGTGTAAAAGTGGCTCTCAGGGAAGGTGGTTGTCTAGTGGCTAATGCAGATACTGGGGGCGATTTGGAGGTGTTTTCTAAGCTGCGTAATCCTATCGATGCGATAATGAAATGCATTCAGGAGTACCCTCAATCTACCAACATAGCCAGATAATGATATATAACTAATTCGTTTTCTATATAGTTGGTTATGTCTGGCATATAGGGCAGTGATAGGTCGCCCTACCTGCAAGCGATGTTTTTATGATTATGCCACTGCAACCACCGTCTCTACACATCACTCCGTTTCTTCCATAAACCGAGTGCTCCAGCTGAAATAGCCCACCTATTCCATCCCCTTTGCGATAGTCTTTTATCGTTGATCCTCCAGCTGATATAGCTCTTTGTAGTATATCTTTGATTACTGGCACTAGTACATTGATCTCGGACTCCATACACTCTCTGGCGATGCGTGAGGGAAGAATTCTTGCTCTCCATAGGCTTTCGCAGGCATATATATTCCCAATTCCCACAACGACCTTATTGTTCATGATAAGGCTTTTTATGCTGGCTGAGCTACTAGAGCTTTTTTGATATAGATAATTGGCGGAGAGCTCCTCTTGTAAGGGCTCGACTCCTTGTTCGATTTGAGTCACAGGTCCATTTAGGATTTCAAAAGAACCAAATCTTCTTGGATCATAGTATGTTAGTAGACCATCAGTAAGAAATAGTACGACATGTTGATGCATTTGATCGGGGTGTAGTGACGCTGCAGCGCAATGCGTTGCGGTTTCATGCAGCTGTCTATCGCCGCATTCATGAACTATAGGGGTATGGGTTAAGCGACCGGTCATACCGAAATGGACCACAATAGTTATAATGCGATTTGCCAACTCTGTTTCAATACACAAATACTTAGCAACTCTGTGCACTTTGATAATTTTTGCGCCATACACTGAGTCAGTGGATTGAGGATAGGGCTTTCGCAAGGCTACAGTGCCAAAACTAATTGCAACAATCTTCTTGCCAAGAATTTTGTCTCTTAGAGAATTGGTTATATTTTCAACTTCTGGTAATTCAGGCATCGATAATACAGGATGAAAATTGCAAATATAAAACATGTAATATAGATAGTAGCACAGGCTGTTATTGGCTCCATTCCTCTGCTGGCACTCAAAATAAGAGTCATTTCCACTAAAAAATATAACAAGAAGCCACAGAGCAGTGAGCTTATGATATGAGGCTTTGAAATGCGCGGGATATACATAATAAAAGCATAACTAATTATAGCAAGTGCGAAATATAGTATTAGCATAAATACATGTTTCCCCAGATAAAATTGGTAACGAGCTGTTGGTATTCCCATCTCAGTCGCTATTTTGATAAATCCAGTTAACTTCCATAAGCCTAACATTTCAGGTGTTATAGTGCTATTTGTCACGCTATCTAGAGAAATTGCTAAAGGAACTAGTGCGTTCTTTCTTGATTTCACAAGGCCGTTACGATCGATTGTTATATAATCACCAGCCTTCCAAGCACCGTCTCCCCATGTGATTTCAGGGCTTAAAACCTTGCCAATAAAATTACCATTTTCACTGAGAAAGAAAATACGAACATCAAGCATCGAGCTGGTAGTTCGTGATACCCTCGAAGCATTTATTATCAGCGTCTTGGCATTATCACAAACGATCTCATAGGTCTCTTTATTGAAGTTTATAGTCTTATCATGAAGCATTGAATCTATCCCTATATGGTGGGCCTCTGTGCTTAGTATATCACTTTTACCATCCGCTTTGTGATTCTTACTACTATCGAGTTTCTTATTATCTTGTTTGAACCATAATCCAGAATGGTTTAGATATACAAGACTTTTACCGTCATTTATACGAGATAGCTCTACTTTTTGATATTCTCTCAGCAAAAAACTATCAAGTGGATTTAAAACAAGAATGGAAGTTATATAATATAGTGTCACGGCAACCAAACAAGGCTTAAGCAAAGAGAAGTGTGAAGCACCCATGGATAAAAGAGCCATGCATTCCCTTCTGTGGCATAAAGAGAAATAACTCATTGCCGATATCATTAGGACGATAAATGGATTTATAATTTGAATTGTATGAAAATTCTTTAATAGAGCTAATTTTAAAGCTAGTAGTAAGGCATTGTCCTTAGATTTTGATAGATCTATAAAGTCTATCAATAAGGCTATGGTGCCAACCAAAAAAAATATAATTAACAAATTTTTTACCCATAGCAAAATGAAATATCGATCAAATATTGTGATGATATTTGCAAAAGGGTGAGACGACTCTTTGTTTTTCATATTGAAAAATTCATACAACCATTAGGCCGAATTAACATATATCTTAAAATAAGTCCACCACATAGGTGGTAATACCTAAAACTCTATTTGACTTTTTTGCTCACATACAATTTAATATGACGTTCTTATTCATTAGTAGTGTTGAAACAGTTAGATTATGTTTGCTGTTGTAGAACAGGGCGCCAAACAATACATGGTAAAGGTTGGCGACGTTGTAAAAATAGAAAAAGTAGAAAATGATGTCGGTAGTAATCTGGACTTTGTCAATATAGTTTTAGTTGGAAACAAAGGACTACAATCAGCTGAGAATGCCAAGGTTACTGGTGTAATTCTTGAGCATAAAAAAGCTGATAAAGTCATTATTTTCAAGAAAAAGCGCAGGCATAATTATCGCAGGAAGAGAGGGCATCGCCAGGAAATGAGCGTTGTTCGTATAACAAGTATTAGTTTATAGTTACATATCACAGGTTAGTGATTGATATTCATATCTACTTTAAGCCGCGTGCTCTATAGTCAGCGCGTTCGTGCTGTCTTGTGTGTGGTGTTGTAGCAATTTAAAAATAGAGGTGTATTTAGAATGGCAACGAAGAAAGCTGGTGGTAGTTCGAGAAATGGTCGTGATTCAGCAGGTAGAAGGCTGGGAGTCAAGATGTTTGGGGGACAAAAAGTTATCATCGGAAACATCATCGTAAGGCAGAGAGGAACAAAATTTCATCCAGGGGTTAACGTTGGAATGGGTAGGGATCATACCCTCTACGCAATGATGGATGGCGTTATCTCATTTAAAAGGGGGGCAAATGGCAGGACTTTTGTCTGCGTTTCTTCCATATAACTACCAGTATATTGGTTTCTTGGAGGCGATCCTAAGCTAAATGATCTTCGCAGTTAAAACCATAATTGGTAATAACTAGCTTTTGCTCTTGACAATGCCAGCGGGTGTCGGAATAATGCAGTGGTCACAATCAAAGTAAAAGTAAGCATCTAAAGAGGTGTGCTTGTATTTATTTATTATGTTAATTAATTATCGTTATATTTTTTTGAGCAGTTTTTATGTCAGGCACTTTTGTAGCCACACCCAAGTTTATCCAGAAAAAATGGTGGCTTATAGATGCGAGCGGTATACCACTCGGCAGAGTAGCATCCAGAATAGCCATAATTCTGCGCGGCAAGCATAAGCCATATTACACTGCCAACATAAATTGCGGTGACCCGGTTATAGTAATAAATGCAGCCAGTGTCTTGATTACTGGAAATAAATTACAACAAAAGACTCTCTTTTGGCATACAGGTCATCCTGGAGGTATAAAGGAAAGGACATGGGGCAAGATCTTAGATGGTAAATATCCAGAAAGGTTAATGGAGAAGGCCATTGAGAGAATGATGCCAAAAGATAGCCCTCTTGCAAGGCAGCAAATGAAGGCACTACATATCTTTGCTGGAGCGGAGCACACTCACCAGGGGCAGCAACCTCAGACAATTAGTTACGATAAGATTTAATGGAAGCAATGAGAATGTCAGAAATCCTAGTAGTAAAAGCAAAGAAAAATGTGAGTTCCGATAGGGTTTATGCTACCGGAAGAAGGAAAGAGGCTTCAGCTCGCGTTTGGATATCAAAAGGTGCGGGTAAGATCACTGTAAACGGCAGAGAGATAGAAAAGTATTTTGCACGGGCTGTGCTGAGAATGATCGTAAATCAACCATTCGCTGCTACCAACACAGCTGGTCAATACGATGTGTATTGCACTGTTGCTGGTAGTGGTCTTTCTGGTCAGGCTGGCGCCGTTCGTCATGGTATTAGCAGGGCCCTGGATAAGACAGATGAAGCTCTGCACACTATCCTACGCAGCGGCGGGTTCTTGACAAGAGACAGCAGAAAGGTGGAGAGAAAGAAATATGGTAGAGCAAAAGCTCGTAAAAGCTTCCAGTTCTCTAAACGCTAATACCAAGAAACGAATTATATTGTGGTTTATTATTTTGATTAATTATCATGGCGCAGTTCTAGTATGAAGAAGAAACAAGTTGGAGAAATAAAACTCCAGATAGCAGCTGGTAAGGCAAACCCATCCCCTCCTGTGGGCCCAGCTCTTGGTCAAAGGGGGTTGAACATTGTTGAGTTTTGCAAGCAGTTCAACGAGCGCACTAAAGATATGGAAGTTGGTATGCCAATTCCAGTTATTATCTCTGCTTACGCTGATCGTAGCTTTACATTTATCCTCAAAACCCCACCCACTTCTTACCTTCTCAAAAAGGCGGCTGGCTTGACAAGTGGCTCTAAGATTGCTGGAAGGGAGGTGATAGGCAAAGTTCCAACATCAGAAGTGGAGAAAATTGCAGTAATGAAAATGGAGGATATGGGTATAGATTCACTTGAGTCAGCCATTAAAAATGTGGCGGGTACGGCAAGATCAATGGGAATAGAAGTAATAGAGGGTTAATTGTCGTAATGGAAAAGAAGTTAAAAGGAAAAAAACTAGACAAGAGGATGCAGAGGGCTAGGGCCTTAGTCAAACGAGATCTATATGATCTTGAGTCTGCCTTGTCAGTACTCGAGGAATACGGGTCTAGTTGTGCGGCAAAATTTGATGAAACTGTTGAGGTTGTATTTAAGGTTGGAGTTGATCCTCGGCAGTCTGATCAGATGGTGCGTGGTAGCGTAGCTATGCCTTGTGGACTTGGTAAAGATGTAAGGGTTGCGGTATTTACTAAGCCTGAAAGACACAAGGAGGCTTTGGATGCAGGTGCTGATATCGTTGGCTATGAGGATTTGATTAGCCAAGTAAAGGCTGGACGCATTGACTTCGACACCTGTTTAGCAACTCCAGATGTAATGCCTAAACTTGCTGCTCTTGGTAAGGTACTTGGTCCCAAAGGTTTAATGCCAAACCCTAGGCTTGGTACAGTGGCGGAAGATATAGCTGATGCTGTGAGGCGGGTTAAAGCTGGGCAAGTTGAGTTTAAGATTGAGAAAGCGGCCTTAATACATGCCGGTATTGGTAAATTGAGCTTTAAGCGAGATGCTCTAAAGACAAACGTTAACGCACTATATGAAGCTGTATTGGCCGCAAAACCAAGTGCTAGCAAGGGAATATATATGCAAAAAATGTATATCTCCACTTCTCAAGGCATTTCGTTGTGCCTGGATTTGGCGAGCATGGTAGCGTAGCATAGGAGGTTATGATGAATAGATTACAAAAGATAAAAGCTGTTGAGAAGTTACATGGTGTCTTTAGCACCGCCTCGATAGTGATTTTGGTGCATAATTTGGGTGTTGATTTCAAAAGTTTTCGTGGTCTCAGAAGAGAGATCAGAAACGCAGATGGACAATGCTATGTAACGAAAAATACCTTGGCGAAGTTGGCTTTATCAGGCACGTCTTATGAGCATACCTTTGATATGTTCAGCGGTCCAACCGCAGTCATTTCAGGCGATAGAGATGTAGTGGGTGTAAGTAAGGTGCTTGAGAAGTTCTGTAAAGATCAAAAGATGGAGATCTTAGGCGGAGCTATGAAGGCAAACAAGCTAACTGCAGCAGAAGTTAGTACTCTGGCATCCCTGCCATCCATAGACGAATTACGTGGTAAGTTGATAGGAATAGTAGTGGCTCCAGCAACGAAATTGGTACGGTTGTTGAATACTCCTGGTGAAATGATCGCTAGGGTTTTGGCAGAATATAGTAAAAAATAAATAAAAAAATGATTGGCGAATTGTCTATGATTTGTTATTAAAGATCTATTGGATAATTTTCTTAGTTTAACTTAGGTTAAAGATTAGATTAAGAAGTAAAGCTTAGACAAAGAAAACAATTGATTTGATTCAATTTAGATTAATAAAAAAGGAGAAAGAAATGACAGTTAATTTACAAGATATGGTTACTAAATTATCGGGTCTCACGGTGTTGGAAGCTGCTGAGTTATCGAAAATGCTAGAAGAAACATGGGGTGTGAGTGCCGCCGCTCCGGTAGCTATGGCTGCAGCTCCGGCCGCAGTGGCTGAAGTCATGATTCAAACAGAATTTGATGTAATGTTGATGGAAGTTGGGCCTAACAAACTTAATGTTATTAAGGCTGTAAGGGAGCTCAATCCGTCTGTTTCTTTACCTGATGCTAAGGCTTTAGTTGAAAGTGCCCCTAAGGCAATCAAACAAGGAGTTTCAAAAGAAGAAGCTGAGAAAGCCAAAAAAGTCTTGGAAGCTGCTGGAGCAAAGGTAGAGCTGAAGTAATAGAACTAGAAGCTCCCAGATTTAATGCGGGTCATCAAGGATAGAGGATGCTGTAAATATGGCATCCAGGAAGTTTCTAGGGCATGTGTCAGCAATTAAGCTAGCATGTGTGAGATACACAAGAATCTACTGAGTTGGTAGCATCTAGGAGACTTCGGATTGTCTTATCGTAGCAAGTTACGATGGTTTTATGTATGTATACGATAGTAAGAATTGATGATCAGAGTGGAAAAACAGATATGGGTTATCGACCTATTGCGGTTAAGTTAGGATTGTTTACTCGAAGATAGGTGTGGGGTTATAAGCATTAAGAGCCGTCGTGCCATGTTATGATAATTGATAATCTGTAAAATTTGCTCAAACAACAAGATCGTAAAAACGGGAAAGTACGTAATAAGCAGAGCTGCAAATGCAAAGCTTGTGGTTGTGTTTTGGTTGATGGGGGGTCGTCGTATTTAAAATACGCAACATCTGTAAAAAGTCCTTTCGCAATAATTCTTTGTGCCTTTGGTAAGGTCTCGTATAGATCTATTATCAGGCTATTTTGGTATTGTTGCACTGCTAGGCAAGGCAGCTTAAAAACTTTTATAGCAGCCAGAGCGATAAAGGCCATAATGGAAACATCGAGTTTATCCTATCTTATGGCCATCATCTTGTTTGCTTTCATATAATTAAAACATACCATCTATAATGTTACGCTAACGATATAAGTTTGTATCGCAGAGATCGTCTATACTTGCATCGTAACCATCAGCAACTTAAACTCTTTTATTTCAATCATGTGAGATGGAAAAATATCATCACCTTTAGGTGAATACTTCAGTATTATCTAAGGAATGTACCCCAGTTTTGGATAAGGGGTAAAAAGGTAAGGTCACGTAACTATTTGTCAAATCTAACTTTTGGTTTGGATTTTTTGAGGGAATGGGCGATTAAGGTTGAGATAATATGGACACATGTAATGGACGAGTCGAAGGTGAAGTCAATGCATTAACTGGTGATCTGTACCTAGTATGAACTAGATCCATCTTATTTTTTAAACAATTAAAGATAGTTTCAATATATAGACCGTTTTCGTAACTCTTTATCTCACGATTTGATATTAGCTTCCTAGAGCAGTATTCGTTATATAGATGGCAAAAATCATCTACTATACAAAATAATTCTGTGATATCTTTCTCCATGTTGAGTTGGGTATTTCTGATAAAAACCTTATAACTCAACGCCTTAAATACTGCAACATAATCCCCTTATCCAAAACTGGGGTAATGTGAATACAAGCAGTAGTTCACATAGTGTGTACGATTTAAAATATAATGCGGTATTTTGCACGAAGTGTATATATAGGATGCTAATACCAGTTCTGTCAAATAGGCGAGCGAACAGAGAGTTGATGAGAGAGATTTGTCGCACGAATTACGTTGATATTGTGAGTGGCAGTATGGGTCCCGACCGCGTATATATCTTACTATCTGTACCATCAAGTATCTCATTATGATGTAGAGGATTTCCTGAGCCCTTATCAAAAACTGGGATAAGGTGGATTATTATAGCGTTGAGCAAGGGCTCTATTGTATATGGATCTACCATGGTGCGGACATCAACTTATACTCACTACAATTGAAAGATTAATTCTGCTTGATATGATGGCAAATGTATTACGAATATGGAACTTAAACACAATATGGAAACAGAGATAAACGTATTTTCAATTATAGAAGATATAATAATAAGACAGACAGCTATTGAAGCATGTGATGGTGAGACAGTAAACTATAA
>CAIOSF010000210.1 GCA_903860855.1 uncultured Alphaproteobacteria bacterium
GGATATTTTTCAAAAATTCGCACAATTTGACACGAAAAAAAGCATATTAAGCCTTTCAGCTTATACGGTACCTGTATCAGCTTTTAAGTATGAGCTCTCAAAATTGTATAATTTAGTTCATGACAGCAAATCCATGAATAAAGGCGTTGTATGGGTTAATATTGCTCTATTTTACCTTGCAAATCATTGGTACAATGAGGCCAGCACAGCGATAAGTATGGCATACTCGTATAACATGGCGCTAGTAAGTAACTATAAAGCTATGTTGCTTGAATCAGTAGCTGAATTTATGCATGGCAATAGAGAAAGAGCCTATGAGATAATAAAAAACATATATATGGATGATGTAGCCTTGCCTGACAAGGAGGAAGTGAGATTTTGGAAAGGAGTGATAGCCTCAAGAATGAATGAAGAGGGTAATGTTGAGATGTATTTCTCAGAGATGACAGCAACAAATATTGCTCGTCTTATCAAGCTTAGGGGTGCGAACTTCCTTACAGATTACACTCCTGATATTTTATTTGAATGTGGATCAGCTGCTCTATTCAAGTTGGTCGGCCAGAACTCATCAGATACGAAAGATATTTTAAATGTGATGATGAAGCTGAACCTTACATCACGTGATGATAATAGATTGAAATTTTATCTAGCTCAATATTATGTGCAGCAGGAAGACCAGGGCAAGGCTATTGACTATTTTAACCAATGCCTCGAAGACGTAAATGATCAATTCAATTATGCCCGATGTATGGCAGAGAAGGGCAAATATCTCAAGGGGATGAAGTTAATACCAACTTCTGACTATATCGACAGACTTGAGAGGGTCTTATGGTTATGGCGTGGAGATGAGATGGAGATCCGTAATCTTAAGACATTGGCCGATTTATACCATAAGGTAGGGAAGTATGCCGACTCATTGAGAGTATGGAAGATAATATCTGTTAATTACCCAAATAATCCTACAGCTATTAGTGCGGTAAACAACATGGGCTCTATATTTATCGAGTTTTTCACTAACTACGATGCGCGTAAAATCACACCATTGAAAGCATTGAGCTTTTTCTATGAATTTCAAAATCTGATTCCTATAGGTAATACCGGTGATGATATCGTGCTAAGAGCGGCAAGCTATATGGTTGAGTTGTACATGCTAGACAAAGCAGCCGCCTTATTAGAGCACCAAGTAAAAAATCGTTTGGTTGGGCAGCGCCGAGAAATTGCACTAAACGTATTAGCTAGGGTTTATGTTGCAAGTCAAAAGCCCGATGCTGCTATTAAGATCCTGGAAGAAGAGGGTGACTTAAGCAAGGTAACATCTGATCCCATTTGGGAACAGAGAAAATACATATATGCCAGGGCTTTGCTGCATAATGGTAATTATGGCAAAATGTTCAAAACGCTTAAGAATGATTACAGCTATAAGGCTGATAAGCTTAAGTCTAAGGCATACTGGGATCTAGCTTCATGGAAGAATTTCAGCGACTTCTCTGAGCCATATCTTTATTCTATACGATATGGCGATAATGCTATAACTAATTCTGACACCACCAAGATACTGAAACAGATGATAGCCTATGCCCATGCCGATGATAACGATCTATCAAGAGAGATGTATCTTGATTTTAAAGATAGAATACCTGACAAGTATATCTATACTGATATGATAAAATATATCGAAAAATTACAAGAACTACCTCCAAAATATGGCATAGATGGTATGCAAGATGTTCAACAGATTAAGAACAGTATTGATGGTATAATGAATACTCAGTAAAGCTAGTAAAGAAGTTGTTAACATAATTTATACCAATGTCAGCTTTTAACTACTGCTGCTTCACTCATCGCTCACGGCAATGCTGTGCGATGAAACGCCCAGCAGGTACAGGTGTATCCGTTCATCCCATTGGATTCACAGTAGTTTTACTATGCGTTTCTCCCCTCTCATTACATTTATTTAATTGGACTTTGCCTTCGGTTTGACTTCGCTTCCAGCTTGTCTATTGCATTTGGCTTGCATATTCTATGTGGGCTTGTCTATTGCATCTGGAAACTGGTTAGTTCTATAGTAGTTTTTAAAATAATTTAAACAATTATATCACATATATAGCCCAAGAATTTTATTGACTAAATGATGTTTTTATACGATCTGTATATATAATAGGATGAAATCATTATAGCGGTGGTGATTATGAAACTTGGTATATACAGACATTATAAGGGCAATAGATATCACGTAATTGGCATGGCTAGACATTCGGAAACTCTGGAGGAGCTTGTGGTGTATCAGGCGTTATATGGTGATCATGGATTGTGGGTGAGACCGGCTAGTATGTTTCAAGAGCGAATAGACAATGATGATAAAATGGTAGAGCGGTTTGAATTCGAGTATTCGAACTTAGATAAAGCTCCTAAGGTAAATGGGGATTGATCGTATCGAGTGGATGCATTGCTAGACAAGATTCCTACTGGGCCTTCTATTATATTTCATTTGACTTCCTGAGATACGTTATATTATTTGTGGTTTTAGTTTATGACAGCCCCTGTCACGAAGCATCGTTTCAAGATTGATAAACTGATTAGAGATAAGATGCCCGGGACATTGCGTGCCAGTGGTGCAGATGTTTCTGAGCGGGCGATGGGGGGCTGAACATATTAGTCGTCTGAAAGATAAGATACTAGAGGAATCTCAAGAAGTTGTAGGTGCTGAGACATTGGAAGCACTAACCGAAGAACTAGGAGACCTATTGGAGGTGATTTACGCCCTCGGGGGAGGCTGTAGGTCTGTCTGTGCAAAGAATTGAGGATAAACGGCTTGAGAAAAAGCTAAAGTGGGGTGGGTTTAGTCGAGGTGTTTATAATGAGTACGTTGAGCTGAATTCTGATAATGAATACATGAGATACTATCATATGAGGTATTTGGAGATGGAGGTCTTCCAGGATGAGGAATCTGAAGGAGAGACAGAATGACCATCGGTTTTAGCTATGACCGTCTTTGAAAACAATATTATTAACATCTATGGCGAATATGGTAGGGCATGGCTTTCTGGTTTGCCCCAACTAGTTGGTATGATAGCATTTGAGTACGATTTGTCGGATTTAAAACCAGTCAGTAATTTGAGCTATAACTATGTTTTATCAGGCTCTCATGGTGCTCAGTCCATCATATTGAAATTAAGCCCTGATATTGAGGGTTTAAATCGAGAAGCAGCTGCACTTTTGGCGTTTGCAGGATCTAGTGCTGCAAAAGTTTTGGCAGTAAATGACGGAATGCTTATTCTTGAATGTGCCGTTCCCGGAGATTCCTTAAAATCCTATTTTCCGATAAAAGATGATGAAGCGGTGCTCATCGCTTGTGATGCGATCAAGAGTATCAACTTAATCTATAATAGATCAAGAGCTGCACCAAAGGGAGATGGGTTCAGCTCTGTTATTGACCTAAGTACAAGGGCACCTAGATTCCCCCACATCAAGGACTGGCTGGTGACTCTTGATGTGGGGAGTAAACTTACCGGCTACAGAAATTGGGGTATGCTGGTTACTTATCTAAAAAAGGCGAAATTGCTTAGAGATAACTTACTTGAAACACAAGATAAACCTATTTTGTTGCATGGAGATTTACATCATGATAATATCTTACAACATGGCACAACTTGGGTTGTGATCGATCCCAAGGGAGTAATCGGTGAGATGGCCTATGAAGTGGCAGCTTTTCTCCGCAATCCGATACCTGAACTCATTGTTGCAGAAGACATAGATAGCATTATAAGCAATCGTATCGCTAGCTTTGCTAAAATTCTTGGGTTAGCACCGCAAAGAATAATTGATTGGTCCTTTGTCCAGGCTGTGCTCGCATGGGTTTGGGCTTTAGAAGATGGTTGCGATGCAGATAGTTTTATGTGTTTAGCAGCAATCTTTGATAAGATCGGAACTAATTAAACTACATAAATTTGGTTGCCATATGAAAATAATTGAAACTGAAAGGTTGATCCTTCGTACTTGGACAAAAGATGATGCAGATGCTTATTTTAACATTAACCAAGATCCTAAAGTCATAGAGTTTTTAGCCGGGCCACTAGCCATAGAAGAGGTGAATGATTTCATTCCAGCTGTGAACAAACACCAAGATGAACGAGGTTATACATTATGGGCTACTGAACTGAGAGATTCAGGAGAATTAATTGGTTATGTTGGTCTAAATTATAGAGATTTTGAAGCCCATTTTACCCCAGCCGTTGAAATTGGCTGGCGCTTTGGGTCTCAGCACTGGGGTAAAGGCTACGCAGCAGAAGGAGCAGAAGCCTCCTTGGAACATGGCTTTGACAAGATAGGTCTTGGAGAAATTGTCTCATTTACCGTTCCTGCCAACAAACGCTCAAGCAGAGTGATGGAGAAGATTGGAATGGAGAGGGATTTAAATGGGGACTTTGCTCACCCTAAACTTGCGGCAGATCATCCATTATCAAAACATATTCTTTATAGGATTAAAAACAAGTGCAAAGCGAACAAGCAATGAAAATCGAACACACCTCTTCACCTACAAGTGTAGCCATCGACTTTCTGACACATGGGATTAATCAAGAAACGTCGGGATTTGGTGCGACATATCCTTTTGGATTTTTCATCTGAAA
>CAIOSF010000211.1 GCA_903860855.1 uncultured Alphaproteobacteria bacterium
ACTGTAACGATAACTTTACCTATCTCCTTCCACACCCCACCCTCAACTTCATCAACCATATTTGCTATGAGAAAACCAGCTCCTAAAACGAAATATTCCACTTCCATTACTAATATCTAAACTTGTTTTAGTTACGATCGTGAATATAGTGGTTGAGTACAATACAGTCAAGGGGCGAGTGAATGTTTTTGAGAAAATTTAATAAGCAAAACAACCAATTAACCAGAAATATGGATAAGGATGGTTAAAGTAAGCGAAATAACAGGTGATTATCTGCAGGCAGTATAGAAAGATTTGCATTTTGTTTTAGTTGGTGGTATTGGTGCAATGTACTAAATAACGCCAATACCACCATGACTATAGATTTTACAGAAGCTTTTTGTTATAGTCGAATGAGTTCAGATAAGGAATTATGATTTAGTTAACTTATTGATTTTAGTAATGTTAAAAATTCACAAAGCCAGCAAATCCGTCCTTACTTCAACTCATTCGACTATATGTCGATGATTTTTGCAAAGGATTTTATACCAGCTCCCGATTTTAACTACTGCTGCTTTGACTTCACCTTTGGTTTTGATCTCGCTTCCAGCTCGTCTATTGCATTTTATTGCATCCATTCCATGTGGGAAACTGGTATCAAATGGAGCGAGGTGTCAGATTTTTTTAGCAATCTCTACGGCTGTCTTTGTTATTAATCCAATCATTAAGCTCGTTAGCAGATAAAATGGCATCTTTCCTGCATCATGTTCTATCCCTATATCTCTATGCTCTAGCTCCTCTGATCTAAACTGAGTAATTTTTTCTTTCAGCTCTTTTAGTTCATCTTCTCTAAGCTCGTTTTCTTTCAGTCTGAATTCCTGTAATAAAAGATGATGCTTTGGACTACTATTGCCATTGGAATCATCATGTTCATTATGATCGTCAAATCTGGATATGTAACGACTCAGTAGTTCAAGTTGCTCACCATAATGCTTTGCTATCACCTCTTCAACTGCAACGGTACAGGTCATTGCTGCTTTTTTGCCCAATACAGCCGAGATGAACCCCATCACCAGCCCTCCAACATGCCAAAGAGGTTGGAGAACTGTGGGACGAATATCATGATGAGCAATCTTCTCGGTGAAATAAGCAAGATGTACCACCTCTTGTTCTAGCATGTGTTTAAGCTCAGCTAGCGGAGCAGTATGCTTGTATTTTTTAAGTGAAATCAACTCGTTCTTAAGTTTATTCCCGAGCTTAAACCAGGCTATTTGACCGCGATAAATAAGGGTTGCCCCATATTCACCAGCTTGGTCAACTCTGAGCATTTCGTTGATTACCTGTCTTGGTTTAGGGTCTCCAGGTAACCACTGATATGCTTGTGTCTTCAAGTATACAGTTTTATTACCACCTGATGGATTGGGATTGGAGATACTCCTACTCATACTCTACTTTTTTGTATCATGAGTTTGCTCGTAATAAGTGCGTATAAATTCATCCAACAATCTCACGCCAAATCCAGTTGCCCCCTTCGGACAAAGATCTCCACCCCCTCCGCCATAATTCCAAGCCATTCCCGCTATATCAAGATGAGCCCAATTGGTACCATCTTGAACAAAACGATTTAAAAACTGAGCCGCTGTTATACTTCCAGCTCCCCCTCCTCCGCCTTTACTGCTTTGGCCAACATTCTTAACATCAGCTATATCAGAATTAATCTGCTTATCATAATAGTCACTTATAGGAAGACGCCACAATAACTCTCCGCTATTTTTACCAGCCGTGATCAGTTGATCAGATAGCTGGTCATTATTAGAAAATATGCCGGCATGGCCATCGCCCAGAGCGACAACAATAGCTCCCGTAAGAGTTGCTAAATCTATTAGTATTTTTGGCTTATATTGTTCTTGAATGTACCACATTGCGTCAGCTAAGACTAATCTTCCTTCGGCGTCGGTATTATCAACTTCTATTGTCTGGCCAGACATTGATTTTACCACATCACCTGGTCTTTGAGCTTTGCCTGATGGCATATTTTCAACTAATCCAACAACACCTACAGCATTAACTTTAGCTCTCCGGCTTGCAAGCGTCATCATAGTACCGGTAACAGCAGCAGCACCAGCCATATCATATTTCATGTCCCCCATATGGGTAGCCGGTTTTAAGCTAATACCGCCTGTATCAAATGTTACTCCCTTACCAACAAGAGCTAGGGGGGCTTCTCCCTTTTCTCCTCCTAACCATTCCATCACAACCAGATATGGCTTATTCTCGCTACCTTGTGCCACACCGAGTAGAGAGCCCATACCAAGTTTTTTCATCTCTGTTTCATCTAAAGCTTTTACCTTAAGACCAAGATCAGCTAATTTCATACACTTTTTCATAAGAGATTCAGGATAAATAACATTACCAGGCTCACTTACAAGGTCGCGAGTAAATGTGACGGCGTTTATGAGCAATTGGCAGTCATTGAACTTGGGAGCTGTCTTTTCAGGATGAGATACCATGAATGTCGCTGATTTTAGGTAAGTCTCATGCTCATCCTTTTTAGCAACATAATATTTATTGAAGTTATAGTTTTTGAGGCTTAGGCCCAGAGCTATATTCCGGGCAAGATGGCAATCATTCATATCGGATGTTCCATTATGATATGATAGATCGATATAAATATCAGCTTGCTCCAGCTTCATTTGGTTTATCCTATTAGTTATACTGGCTCCAATGGTTCTAGCGCTTTGTAATGTCATTTTTGCAATATTACCTATGCCAGCTAGGAGAATGACATCAATACCTGTACAACCAGGAGCTAGGATCGACATAATCTGATGCGATTTTCCAGTAAATGCTTTATTGCTTGCTATTGCCTTTGAGATTGCATCTTTATTGTTAACGCTTAATAGCTTTTTAGAGAGGGTTAGTGAGTCATCTATCAAAAAAACCGCTACTTTGCTTTCAATCTTTGCTTCTATTGATGCAAAATGTATTTGCATCTTGTTAATTTCCATGTTGCTTATTTCCCTTTGTTCAATTGACGGCCTATTCTGCCTTATACTTTTTCTCAGAGCAATATAAACAAACTATTGCTGGTAGGGATAAAACTGATGAAAAAATGAAAAAATAGCACCATCCCATTTGTTCAACAGCATAGCCAGAGCTACTGGAGATCAGAGTTCTGCCGACGCTAGCCAAAGCAGCGAACATGGCATAATGGCTTGCTGTGAATTGTCTTTGGCATAGGGAGCTAATGAATGCTACCAATATACTGCTGCTTATACCACCGCAAAAGTTTTCTATGGAATTTACAAGTATGAGGACGTAAATGTCATGACCAGAATAATATTGAAAAATAAAAGCAAGATTTGAAACTGATTGGATGATCACGCCCAAGTAGAAGCATTTTGCTATACTCATGTTCGCAATGAGATATCCTCCAAAAAACATACCGGTGAATGTTGCTATAGTACCATATAGCTTTATAATACTTGCTAACTCCGCCTTATTAAATCCGATTTCGATTAAAAATGGACTAGTCATCGCTCCTAAATATGCGTCGCTCAGTTTATAGAAGATCAGGCTGAGCATGATAAGGTACCAGCGTGGATGAATAGCTATAAAACTGCGCCAAGGGTCGAAAAAAATATCGACAATTCCTATTGAGACTCGCATTTGCTTTGGAGCAATTTTTCGTTCTTGTATCTCTGCCTTGTTATCAATTCCCTCCTCCGATTCCTCTTTCTTCTCTGATATATGATCTTTTATAGCCATCACGATAACTAGAGGCATACTGAGAAGTATGACGGCACCAAGTGCGCAATATGCTATTGTCCAGCAGCCATACTCAGCCATATATAGACCACCAGCGCTGGCAATAATCATACCAATTCTATAACCAAGAACGGCTGCTGCAGCCCCAGCTCCCTGTTTTTCCTGAGGTAATGATCTTATTCTGAGTGAATCAATAAGAATATCTTGAGTAGCCGATAAGGCGGCAACAGCTAGAGCAGCGACCCTTATTAAAGACAAATCATCCCCTTCAACCGATCCTAGCGATGTAATCGCTAAGCATAGAAGAATCTGGGTAATTGGTAGCCAGCTATTCCTTTTCCCCATAAATTTG
>CAIOSF010000212.1 GCA_903860855.1 uncultured Alphaproteobacteria bacterium
TATCAAAAAATCAACAGACCTTAATATCAAGAAACTTGCTCTTCAAACCCCTGGGTTCGCTGGTGCTGATATTGCTAATATCTGTAACGAAGCTGCCCTAATTGCAGCCCGTAAGGGCAAAGGCGAGGTAGACATGAGCGACTTCAACGATGCAATCGACAGGGTTATTGGTGGTCTTGAAAAGAAGAACAAAATAATATTACCAGAAGAAAAGAGGATCATTGCTTACCACGAAGCTGGTCATGCGGTTTCAGGTTGGTTCCTGGAGCATGCACATCCATTGGTTAAGGTAACTATCGTTCCAAGAGGAGTAGCAGCCCTAGGTTATGCCCAATACCTGCCTAAAGAAGTCTATATCCGCACTACCGATCACCTGATGGATGATATGTGTATGTCATTAGGTGGCAGGGCTGTTGAAGAACTGATATTTGGTAAAATTTCTACGGGCGCATTGAGCGACCTACAGCATGTAACCCGTATGGCTTATGCTATGGTATCTATGTATGGTATGAACAAGCTGATAGGTAATATCTCCTTCTACGACCCGCAGAATGAAAATAGCTTCTCAAAGCCCTACTCAGAAGAGACCGGTAAGATGATTGATGATGAAGTTCGTAAACTGGTTGAATCAGCCTACGAACGCGTAAAACAATTATTGGTTGACAAAACCGACTCTGTAAAACTAATAGCAGAAGAACTCCTGAAAAAAGAAGTATTGTTCAAAGACGATATGGAACACCTTTTAGGCAAACGCCCATATGAAGAGGATACTATCGCTGATGAAGAAGAGCCATTAATCCCGGAGAGTATTTTGAATCCGAATGTGTAGGATTGAAATATAAAATAGTTATTTATAAAAAAGCGGTGAATCTTTCATCGCTTTTTTATTTAGTGATTTAAAGTTTTACTTTTACACCAGAGTTGTTTTAGGCTATTAAATTCAAGTAATAAGCAACGAAGATTTCTATAGAATGCAAACATTCAAAACATCAAAATCAAGAGAGAATATACTCAGTAGGATTCGTAAGGGGCTTAGTGATGCGGCATTACCAATACCCTACCCTGAGGCGGATAAAGAAACTACAGATTTCTATGTGCATTCCCCAAATACCAATGAAGAGGTATTTGCCGAGGCATTTATAAATCTGGGTGGTAAATTCATCTTTTGCGATAATGAGCAGGAACTCATAGATAATATCAATTTCCTCCACGAAAGCCGCGGTTGGAAAACCCTTCTTTGTGCTGATGATAGGTTATTGAGATTATTCCAGAACAACAAGATTGACATCCTTACACCCGCCAATCCTGAGTATGAAAAGGCGGAGGCATGTATTACAGGTTGCGAGGTTTTAGTAGCGAGAACTGGCTCTATATTGCTAAGCAGCAAGCAAAACATGGGTCGTATGGCTCCGGTATATTTCCCGGTGCATATAGTTTTTGCCTATGCCAACCAAATGGTAAATGATATTAATGACGGCTTCGCTGCCATCAAAAGAAAATACGGCAACGACATGCCCTCAATGATTAACCTGGCCACAGGTCCCAGCCGTACAGCTGATATTGAAAAGACACTAGTGGTAGGTGTGCATGGCCCAGGTGAGGTTTTCTGCTTCTATATCAATGCTGATTTGTAGAAGGGGTTTATTGCCTATAATGATTGGCTTAGAAAATCCATCCAATA
>CAIOSF010000213.1 GCA_903860855.1 uncultured Alphaproteobacteria bacterium
CATTACCCTTCTTTTTTTCCTTGCTTTTGCACTCCTCCCAAAATGGTATGAAGCCCTTACAATTCAGTTTATCCGCTCACGCCTTTGCATTCGCAGCATAACAAAAAGTTTGACTTCGTCTTCGACTTGTCTATTGTATTTCTGTGGAATCTATAGTCATGGTAGTATGTTGTTCGAATATCACCAACGGATATGAAATGCAAATTTTTCTATCCTGCTGGTGGATTCACCTGTTGTTTTGGTTGCCTTACCCATCCTTGATCCTGTTATAAGCAAAGTGATGCAGGGTAACCGCCTTTTAGGCCGGCTTCGCGCTTTTAAGCTGTCCCTACTTCAACCTACCGGCTTCGGCCAGTAGTATATTGAGTCTGGTAACTTTTTATTATCGGATCTTGCGCAAATGTTGAAAAATAAGAAAAAAATTGTAGGAGTAAGGCAGTCTATGATACGACAATGTTCGGATATCAGAGAGTATATTAGATCTATATAGTGATTACTTATTAGTTACGAACGGCAAGGCCAGTGCCACCAGTCCTGCGGAGCTTTGAAATGGTGAGATTAGCCATGATAAGGTGACAAGATTTCTTAATAATTCCGACTTGGGATCAAAGGAATTATGGCGTTTAGTTAAGAAGACTGTAAGATGGTATGAATCAGATGATGGGATATTGATATTTGATACCATAGCAGAGAAGCCATATAGCGATGAAGGTAAGATAAATTGCTGTCACTATTCTCATGGGAAAGGTGCGTATTTACAAGTGATTAATATATTATCGTCCATGGTAAGGTACGGAGAAATGACTATACCAATATGCTATGGGGTTATTCATAAGGAGGTATATTATAGCGATTTAGAGACACAGAGAACACGGAGGAGGAGTGGTGTCACTAAGAATGAGCTGATGAGAAAGTTAATTCTTTGGGCCAAAATACGGCAAGTGAAGTTTCGTTACATAATGGCTGATAGTTGGTATGGCACTAAGGAAAATATGAACTTTATTCACCAAGAATGAAAAAAGTTCTTTATTTTTGGCATAAAATCTAATCGCACAGTTGCAACATCTCTTCGTGATAAAAAATTAGGTAAATTCCAAAAACTATCAGATCTACAGCTAGAAGATGAAAAACCTCTTGCAGTTTATCTCAAAGAAATAGATTATCCTTCGTTGATAGGAATTCTATATTTAGTGACAAATGATTTTAGTTTGCATGTTACAGACCATATCTTCAATCCAATTGAATACTAAACAATCCCTTAACCTGCTGTATATCAAAAATCATTGTATCGCAATCTTCTCGATACAATAACTACCAAGCAACAGCAAAGTAGCGCTCTGAGTGAACGTCATGTTGCAGTTTGTTGAGATTATGGTTTTTATAATAGAAGTCTGGTTTTTCTGCTGCTCCATTCCGTTCAACGATGGACTATCTGCCGCTCCCGGTGAAGTGGTGGTAGATGCACCACCACCACCTTCTGTTCCTATAGCTGCTACCTTGACGATCACCTTATTTTCAACTTCTGATACTGCAATTTCCTCTACCGTAACAGCAGCAAGGTAAGTTCCATCACTCTGCTCCTTAAGACTCGATAATTTCGCCTTATATCCATAGATCTTTGGATATTTTGTAAGTCCATATACATATTTTATATACTGATCACGATTGAGCACTATATTATCCTCAGCTACTGGATCATCTAATCCAGCAACATATAATGAGCTTTTCTTAATAAATTGCACACTGTTCGAGCTATAAAATGAAAAAAATTTCTTGATTACATTGGGATTGCGGGAGTTGATCACAGCACTCATTTGCTCTAACCAGGCTGCGACCTCGCGTTCAGTTGTGTTATTTGTAGCATCAGCTGAATTTTGTAGTAACAATACGGATAATAGCGCAATGAGGCCGGTTCTAAACTTGATGATGAGATTGGACGAAAAAAAAGACATGACCAAAACATAACTCTAATCTCAATATATTAGTAGTTGTAAACGAAAAAGCCTGAACGGTCTAGAGTTAGTTACTCCACTTATGCCAATTCTCTAACTAAATCATGCTAATGATTGCAGTACAAGTGCGCACTGCTCCGGCAATCATATCGGCTTTTGACGCTATTTCTCTGGAACCGGTATGAAGTAACCACCCTTCTTCCGTATTATATATTAAACTTTACCCACTACATGACCTACACTACTTATGAGCTGAATACAGAGATCACCCTATACTCTTGCTGCGTCTACTACTACACTGCTTTTTGAACGAATTATCTGCTCAACAAAAGTTGAGACACCGTTATGATGTTGACTGTTACCTTCTGGTGCTAGTATATTAGATAACTCCATGATCTCTGGTGATATAGTTGTATCTAATCCGGGTTTTTTAGATCCTTTACTGATATTGTCGCAAATTTCACTAAGTAACTTCGTTGTCGCTACTTCTCTATCTCCCTTATCCCCACCAGATATTGCCTCTATTACAGCTTTGTATCCTTTGATTAACAATTCCACAAATGAATAAAGAGGAGCTAGAGTTGATTGAGATCTTTCAGTTGCTACCTTTTGCTCAGCCAAGATCATCTCTCCCACTTTGGTGATTTTGTTAATAGTTTCTGAATCAGCAGTTGCAAGGAGATAATTGACCCCAGCTTCTATGTCTTTGCCTCGCACTTCATTGTTTTGTGATTGCCCCTTCTTGATCATTACACTTGCTAATTCTTTAGCAGAATATTCGTTAAGCAATGCCTTAATCTTATATGATTGTTGCTCTGATTGTGGAATTTGCGCTTCTATCAAGCAGTTTCGTTTATGTTCTAGTAGCTTATCGCGTTGCTCAGCTGCTAATTCAATCAATTCTTGATTGTCACTCCGTTCTTCCTCTTGTTTATATAGTGCGGCCCTTTGTAACTCATCTATATCTTGTCCATTCACTAGTTCTGCAAAATTGCCCCTAATTCTCGGACCGGAGGTAAGAGAGCACTTCATGCCCAGCTCATCTATAACTCTTGCCAGCAATGAGGCACTTCCCGCTGATATCTCATTACCTTCAATCATGGCCACTTCTGCAGATTTACTAAGTAAACGCAACTTTGCAAAATCGGAAAGACCTGAGATCAAATCTGTCTTATCAACACCGACTTCTCCTTCATCAACCCCTTGATCAAAGAATTTAAACAAAACCAGCAATAGATCGGTTCTATCAGCTACACCCTTCAACGCCTCAGTGAAGGCACTGCGGCATACTGCTAGATTTAAATCACCCAGCACTTCGTTCTGATAGAGCTTTATTTTCCCTACGAGATGCTCAAAAGCCTCTTTCTGATTATCTCTCACCTGCTCCATGCTGAAATGCTCATCATTATGACGATTGGCGTTTATCATAGTCGCCATTATATCAAATATTCTATTTTGATCAAAAGCATTTTGGATTGAGTCCAATCCCGACTCAATTAAATCGGGTATTACTTTCTCAGCCAAAAATGCATATAGGGCTGGTGAAATTGGTTTACGCATTGGCATTTGTTCGTTTCTCATATTGGCTATCACAATAAATACATACTATACATACACAGATGATAAACAAAATGCCGACGCGGGTCAACTCACCACCCATAGTTTTAGTAAACTCATGACACTTTTTGTCTTGCTTTTTGAATTTTTTGTATACTTTATCTATAGCATGAGGCACCATTTCATCTGATCGCCCCAATGGTTTTAGCCTTATGTTCGTCACCGTAGTTCAAATCTCTGAGACTAGCAATGCTATCAAAAACTTTTAATAAGTCTGAATTGCTCCGAGAAAATCTAGGTCTTTCGAAAGAATTAATTAAGCTTCGAATATTTTGTAAGCAGCCAAGATCCTGCCATTTTGTATCGATCTGGGCAACCAGTAGATCTCGCGTTTTTTCTGACACAGCTCGATCAATTGATATTGATCGATGGAGATTATATAAATCATTATGAGGATATAAAATTTGCATATCAGCATCGTTCATATCAGATTTTTTAGTATCTATGGTGCCCTATTTGATCGCCTGATCGCAAATTGCATATGTATCATAACTGTATAAACGAATTTTTCTCAAGAAGCACTCAACGCTACCCATGTATATTCCCATATTCCATAAAAACTTACCTGATTTTGTGAGTTTTTTTGCTGTATGTTTTTTAGGTTTTTCGAGAAAATGCCTGGCATGAAATACATGATCGCTAATACTTGCTTTGCTAGCACCATCTCTATTATCATTGTTCGATATCGCATGATGAACAGGATCTCCCTTATGGACATAGCCATATTGCTCATTATCCGGTTCATTTGGCTTGACCCCAAATGTAATAATGCTATCATCCAGACATCCCGAAGATCCATCTTTAAATACACAGGAATATAGATCTCTTACTATACTCCTCATAATATGAGCTACATTAGAGAAATTCAAAAAATAATGGTCAGCAGGAAAGATAGAAATGATCTGCTGAGGGCCATGCTTCTTAAGCGCCATCAAAAGAGCTGTTGTAATGGCTGGTCCTGTGTCTTTGCATTGTGGTTCTAATATGATCATTTCATGACTAGATCCAATATTTGCCAATTGCTGATCGATGATTTGGTGAAAGTTTATATTTGTTGTAATAATAGGGTCCATAAAGAGATCGGACTGATCTCTTGGTCTCAATAGAGTTTCTTGTAACAAACTATAGTTACTCAATACTTTTAAGAACTGTTTGGGATGGTAATGCCGTAGAAGTTTATGACTGTTTGCTAGCCTACTACCTGATCAGCCACTTAAGACTATCGGCAAATTTTTTGCCCTCTAATCTCTCTTGTTTGTATATTCTCTTTTGTGCTCATATTTTGTTACTTGGCTTTTGAACGAAGAAATTATTAAAAATATTTGAACATCAAATATGCTATTAATAAGAGAAAGCAATACACAATATGGTCACTAAATCATAAAGACTTGTGTATTTTGGCACTTATACCTACTTTAAATATATCTATACTATAATTAGTTGTAAAATATAGTATTCATTCACATGCAATATGCACTTTTTAGATGGGTATATCATGAAGCTCAATAGGATGAGAAAGCTTAATAATTGTAATTAATGATCAGGACAATTTAAGATGATAGTTAAAAAACTAGCTTTTTAATAAATTCTAAATATTTATAGCAAACTTGCTAACCATCTGTTATACAAGGTTTTGGATGTGGTTACTTCTAAAGGAGATTTATTTCTGAAATATTTATTCAAGCATTCATACCAATACCTCAAATGGGAATTAGTACTAGAGAACAGTTCCAACCATTATATCGCATCCATTAAGGAAAGCTTTGATCTCCATTACCTTACCGTCATGCTTCTGTACCACTTTTGGCAACAATAATCCTCCATCACCACATCCTATGATCAGGTTGCTTTTATTTGGTGCTCCTTGACATAATTTGGTCTCCATATCATTGATTCTTGACCGGCATATAAGATTCGGATCCCATATAATCTCCCCCGGACGGACCCTTGGATGACAGCTCGAGTCTGGATGCACAACCCCTCCCCCCCCCATACGGCGAGTCATAATCTTTTCCTCATCTACGTAATCAGCTTTCAGTACCTTGATCATCTTATCATTGTATATAAAATACGCACCAGGCTTAGGAGATAAGGCTCGTATTTTACAATTAATTAGCCTCGCAGACTGACTCCATTCTATTCTCTCATCTTCTTTATTCAATTTATGAGCAAAAATTAAGCCATCACCGTTCTGCTTTTGATAAATTGCCTGGCCTGATAAAACCAAATCCATAGACTGCATCATCATACCAGCTCCAATAATAGATGCTTCTTCGCGCAATTCTGATGCAGTCATCTCCTCATTGAGCTTGATCGATTTTCGCAATATGACTGGCCCTGTATCCATTCCTTCATCCATTTTCATGATACATATATCGGTCGACCTATCCCCAGCCATAATAGTATGCTCTATAGGAGCGGCGCCTCTCCATCTAGGCAAAGCTGATGGATGAAGGTTAAGGCAGCCATAGCAGGGGGTATCTAGTATTGATTTACGAAGAATTAAGCCATAAGCTACGACTATTACGATATCGGGATACAGGTGATTAAATTGCTCTACTGCTTCCTCATTTTTGAATGTGCTTGGCGTATATACCGGCAGACAGTACCTCTCTGCTAATTGGTGCACTGGCGATATACTTGATTTCATCCCTCTACCTGCCTGACTTGGTGGCTTAGTATATATTCCAACGAGTTGGTGGTTTGAGTTTGATGAGGCAGACCTATCTATAATGGCCTGTAGCGTTGGTAGGGCGAACTGAGGTGTTCCCATGAAAATGA
>CAIOSF010000214.1 GCA_903860855.1 uncultured Alphaproteobacteria bacterium
ATCAAAGTCGCGACAGATCTATACTCGCCAAGCTGCCGAGCTTCATTTTGTGACTCTAGATGTTGATTAAAGAAAGAAAGTTATGGTGATTTCGCTAGCTGTGATAAATCATTTGCTACGTGTAGAGATCTATATGATAATGCTCTGAATTTTAGGGGAGAGCCTCATATCCCCGTGAAGATCAGTGTTGATAGAAAATAGTATAAAGGACTTAGAGGATAGTAGATAAGATTAGTTATTCCGAATTTGTTCGGGATTTGTCCGCATTTTTAGGTTTTGAAACAAAGTAGGCGAGCTGATCGCGGTTAAACGAGTTTAGGATAGCCATAGATAGGTGACAGAATTATATGATTGAAGAGATTAGCATATATATATTCGAAAATTTTGCCAAGAATCTGGGTAAGCTAGTCGAAGGTATAGTCCATAAGGGTAATAATGTGCAAGTTCTATGTGCGAATAAGGATGAGATGAAGTCTATCGATACATATCTTTGGACTTATAGCCAGTTATCATTTTTGCCTCATGCTACCACGGATGATCCATTTCCTCATCAGCAACCAGCCCTTTTGACAATCAAGATTCAGGATGGTGCAAACGGGGCAAGGTTTTTGCTGTGCGTTGATGTAATTCCTGAGTATGAGCAACTTGGAAATTACGAAAAAGTCATGCTCGTAGGTAATAAAGTTGATATGCAGTCTACGATTGATGGTAGTGCAGAGAATGATCTGTATCAAGAGAAGCTGCATCGACTACAAGCACATGGCCTAAAGGTATTCTTGATAAGGCAGGGTGATGATGGTAGATGGGATAGAAGGTCGCTATAATCATACTGAATTAAATTCTACCAATTCTCCACATGGAATGGGCGCAAGCCAAACCGAAGGTGCGGTCAAAGTACAATATACAGTATCCGGAAGATCTATAGAGACATGTTGCAAATACGTCTATATAATGCTAGGCTACTTATATTACACGAATATATAGCATATAGATGCCAAAACCTCATAGTATAGATTTTGTAGAAAAAGTCATAAATACAATGAATAAACTAGCTGATGTAGAAGAAGTAAGTGAATTATTTGGAATTGGAGTGAGTACTGTATACAAGTATTTGGCTTTAGGCAGGAAAGGCAATATACCCCCTAAAAAACCAGGTCCTAAAGGAGGTGGTAGGGTGAATTTGATAGAATTTGCTGATTATATAGAAAGGAATCCTACCAAAACATATATCTGAATATGGCGAGGTTTTTGGAGTGAACAGAACAAGTGCAGGAGATTGCATGAAAAAAATAGGAATGGTCTATAAAAAAAGATTTCTTTATGGAGAAAGGAGCGAAGAAAAGAGGTAGGAGTACAATAGCAAAATCAATGAATTACCTAAGGATACCTTGGTATACCTTGACGAATGTGGTATAGATCAAAATGGCTAAGCAGAGCATTGTTGGGATAGGATAGGAGTTGCATTTCGACCGATCTGGGAAAATAAGGTCAAGAGTCAATGTCATAGCTGCTCTAAACTGCGGTGACTTCCTGGCCCCAGCCTATGCACTCATAGCATCGATACAGAAACTTTCCTTTGTTGGGTGAACAATTTTTGTTACCCGGTCTGAAAAAAGGCCAGACTGTTATTATGGATGATGCATCCTTTTACTGCGCTTTGGCTTGTTTATTTCGTTATGGCCGCTTCGCCTGCGCCTACTCCATTTCATAAGTCACCAAAAATCAAAAATCTGATCGAAAGTGTTGGTTGTGCACTTTTATATCTTCCTCCATATTCTCCAGACCTTAATCCCATTGAGAAATATTGGTCAAACCTCAAAAAAAGGCTCAAAAAACTTGGGAACCTTACTACAAACTTCTTTCAGAAACTGACAACAACATTAAATGCCTCTCCCAATCGCGATTTCTGCAGAGTCCCTTGATCCTGGATAGGGCCGTTTGCAACTCTAATAGTGGCATCATATCATGGGTACATAACCACAATTATAGATAAAACGAGTACTAAGTCATGCGAACAGATCGGGACGATAATCTTCAAGCAGCCTTCTAGAAAAGCCAGTAGATATGCTGGACCCAGATGTGCTGTAAAGCATACGGTCAACTTCTTAATATCAATAATCTTTCTTCAGGATGAGACCTTATTGGTGACAATCCCTTGTTGCCAACAGAGGATGATCTAGTGAATGTTGACCAAACACGGGTTGCTGATTTTATGGTTTTATGGAGGTGCTTAACCGTATCAAAGCAAAATGCGACTATCCTAGTGATTTATTTAATGAAATTGTTCATATGAGATTCCCTGAAGATGCAATCCAGTATGATATTGATAATCTGTTCGTGAATCTTATAGCTTATGAATACAAGCCAAATGTCAATTCAATACTCAGACTTGCTGCTATCACTAAAGCTGTGAAAGATGGCTATTTTGGTGGTGATTTTAAGGTCCTTACCTGCCCTAGTGTCAAGGATTTAATAATGACTGCAAGCACAGCAAAATTCTTAGCAATGCCATTCCCAAAGCTTTGCAAAACCCTGGTGGCTTCACTCCGGCTTTTCTACGCAGCTGCATTGATCCTGTACATCGATGCGATTTTTATTTCAAATTTGAGAACCGCAAGGAAGAAATAGCCTGTCAAAACCTTAGCTCTGATAAAAAAGCTCAATTGATCCAACAGATAGAGATGTATCAAGAGGTTCTCCACACTCCAGCAATAGCGGCAGCACTAGAGCAAAGAGCAGCTATTGCCAAACTATTTGAAGGAGTACTCCGCAGACTGTCGCGCGTGTATTGGAAAATCAATTTGCTAATACACCACAAGTTGCTCCGATGGCTTTGGAGGGAGATAATCCAGTCGTTCCAGGGCCAGTAGGTGCTCAGCCACTAAAAATCAGCGTTGAGCCCTTCGTACATGTATTAAACAGTGCGGAGAGTGGCGCGGCGAAGTGTGCCTTGATTTAGCACATCTTCTGCCCATTTGGCGCCTTGGGGTCTATAGTTATAAGGCAAATAGCCCCATTTTCATCGGAAAAACCAACGAGAAGAAATTGCGATAAGAAGCCAGCGATATTCTTCTCACCTAGATTCACGCAACCAACAATCGAACGTCCAATCAGGGATTCTAGCGTGTAATGAACTGTAATTTGTGCTGAGGTTTGCAACACACCAATCTCAGAACCAAAATCAGCCCACACCTTATAGGCTGGCTTCTTCGCTCTCAAGAAATCCTCAGCTTTGATGATCGTTCCAGATCTTAGATCAACCTTTTCAAATTCTTCATATTTTATTGTCATCATTTTTGTTTCTTCTTAACACTTTACGTTCATGGTGTATTAACATTTATAGTAGATTAGCAGATTTATCCCCCCGTAAATTAACCAATGTCTTAATGATTAAAAACGGGAACTGGTATTATTATAACCTACTTAGATTGACTCGTATTCTGTGATTGCTCATTACTCAGCTTAACAGAGGTCTCCATATCCTTCTTATCAGTATCCCTACCCAAAAGGTTGTTGATAAACTTCTCTACCGCTTTACAGCATGCACTGATACACTCTCCAAGTTTTGTAAAAATCCCCTGCTCCTCAGCTCTATCCATAGCAGGAACAAAAACCTCAGTAATGCTTACAATTCTATCGTCATCACCACCTTGTCTTACCTTCTCTGTCTTATCTTGTTGTTCAGCAGTAACTTCTTTTTTCAAGTCCCTTCATCTGCCTATCTATCTCGCTCATTGGCTTGGTCCCAAGATCATACTTCTGCTCCATAGCATTCTCACATTCCCTAACAACACCAGAGATCGCAGCTTTAACTGCCTTAAGAATATCAGCCCTTGCAATTTTACCGACATCTGAATCCCTAAAAAGATCTAGATTTTCTTTTGTCGCTTTTGTATGAGGTTCAATCCTAGCTTCCATCTGCTCTTTGGTCAGGAATTCTTTACTTTTATCTCCATGAGTCCTAGCATCTCTCGTTGCAAGGGTCTCTTTGACAATTTGATTCGTTTCCTTTTTAGTCGCATCAATGTGCTCTTTGGTATCTTTCTCTACTGCTCGCACAATATCGCCCATTAGTTTCTTCGTCAAAGCCTCACACAATTTATTTGTCAGCCCTTCTTTCTCCCCCG
>CAIOSF010000215.1 GCA_903860855.1 uncultured Alphaproteobacteria bacterium
CCTTTAGCATTTCCACGAAACCAAGCTTGCCTTTATCTAGATTAGCTATAACCCCAGCACCTAGTTCTTGCTCGTACTTTTCGCTATGGCTGGTGTACTTTCGTGCCTCCTCTATACCGCGCGTTTTGATATTGCTTATGAAATTCTCGAGGTCGGTCTCACCGGCAATTCTATTAGGGTTGATAATCTTATAAGCCTCATAAATTATCCATTTCATATAGTTCTTACGTTCTTCTTCTGTCATCTCGTGCTCATGCTCATGTTCTAATTCTTCCTTTTTCTTACGTAGCTTACTCGTATGAATACCAAGTAGTCGACAAAGAAACTCTAATAACGATAAATCAAGATTGGGATTATCTAATCCTAATATCAGATATTCCAATAATTTTTCAAGGGCGTCACGGTGCTTTTCAATCTCAGCCTGCAGTTCCTCCTTGCTACGATTCATATTCTCCATCAATCTTTTAGTTATGCCCATGGCTTTCAATAGATTGACGGAAGAGATACTATTAGTATGATCAATCATTGGATTTTCTGCAAAAAAGAAATATACTTGTATATTGTAGTGTATGTGAAATTTTTAGGCAAATGACATGAAATTACCTGTAGCTGTGTTAATCTCTGGCTGTGGTCATATGGATGGAGCTGAGATAAACGAAGCTGTGCTAGCTCTCCTTGCGCTAAGTGAGCATAAATTGCCTTATCAGGCATTTTCGATTGATTTAGATCAGCCAACAGTTGTGAGTCATATAAGTGGAAAATATGTGGAGGAAAGCAGTAGTAGAAATATGATGACTGAGAGCGCTCGCATCGTTCGGGGCAATATCCTAGATATAGCTGATCTAAATCCAAAAGCTTACTCTGCTTTGGTCATGCCTGGTGGATTTGGAGTTGCAAAAAACTTCTCAAATCTTGCAACTGATAGAAATACCTTCCAAGTATATCCTGAAATAGCTGAGATTATCGTTTCATTTTTTAATGCTAAGAGACCAATATGCGGCATATGCATATCTCCGGCGATTATAGCTAAGGCCTTACAGGGGAGGGCTGGTGATCTTTGTGTTACACTTGGATCACATAGTGAATTACTAGATTCTCTATATATTGCCCAAAAGGTCTGCAAGGTGGATGAGATCGTGATAGACATGAAGAACAAGGTTATTTCAACCCCAGCTTTTATGATAGAGGATGCTGAGTTAGCTTCAATATATAGGGGAATAACTCGAATGATTGAGGCTTTGGTCGCAATGCTTTAATGCCCCTCTCATACCAGATTCCGTTTTTAACTACTTGCTGCTTTGACTTTGGCTTGTCTGTTACATTTGACTTGCATCCATTCCATGTGGGAAACTGGTATTTATTTATCCACTAGATAGAGTTATATTTGCATCCCCTCGATGATTCTAACGTTGCTCCTTGCCATTACATCATCTACAAAACTCCTTTGAGGTCGCACTAATCCAAGGCCGCCGAGCTGATGGTTTTGCTGCCCTGCTACCGGCATATCGTTCCTTGATAGATATGGTACGATTTTATTATTCAGCACTACGACATTGCAATGTGAAAAACCAGAGCGATCTGCATGTTCTTGCATAACCATACCATCAACATTAACATTTTGTGCTTTCATGTATTTCACCAATGATGCTTGATTTCCCAATACACTATCATCTTTTATCCCGCTGAGTATCATCCTATCTACTGCCAATCCATTCGTTATGATCTTGGCCGCATCAACCTCCAAACTGAATAGCCTGACTATCCAATGCAGTATAATAGCGCTAATGCTATTATAAGCATTATTTGCATAAGAGTTCTGTAAATCCTGTCTATTTCCTATTGATCTGTCTTCCTTACAAATGGGATATACTCAGGCGCATAAAAGATATCTCGCCCAAGACCAGATATGGGTACAATCACATTGGCTAATGCCTTGCGGAATGGCCATGTCACGATGTTTACGGGAACTAAGAGGTAGCTGAGCAATGTGTCGATCCAAGAATCATGACGGAGTCTTGTATGCGCGCCTAGGCCATCCAGAATATTTTTTGTATTAACGTCTATGTTTATTTGCTGTAATTGCGCTATGTGTCTCATAAATCCTCAAATTCAATATCTGATTGAGTCCACTTATCTCAATGTGCTTGGTAGCCAACTATGCTGTACTGTATCACAAAAATATTACAATCGCATTAACTGCATAATCATTTTGAGTTACAATGTGCTATCGATCATGCTATTTGCCGCTAACTTGGAGTGCTGTAGGAAAGGCGGCGACTTAAAATAGCTCTGCATGCTATTTCATAAAATAATTAGTCCCGCCCTGATTGGGGTTTTCAAGCACTAGCTCATCCACAAAATTTTTCTTGAGAGATGATGATTCGTGCAACTTTTGGCCGCTGGATGGGGGCTCCATTTCGTTGGCACCGACGTTGATATTACAGTTGTAGTTATCGTAACCGTTGGATTTATTATGTTTATTAACTACCAAGGTTATAAATTTATTCGTAGTTTTGGAATCGCAATGTTTGTGATGTTCATTGCTTGTATGTTCAACTAGCTCAATATCATCAGTATGCTGTGTTTGCATGTATTTTACTAATGAAGCCTGATTACCTAAGATATTGTCGTCTTTAACTTCGCTGATAATCATCTTCTTTACTGATAATCCACTTTTAATGAGCTTAACTGTGTCTATTTCCCAACCAAACAATCTAGTTATCAAGCTAGTCATTATAATGCCTAGACTATTGTATGTCCTGTATGCGTAAGAATCAGATTCTTTTATATTATCATTCGTTATCTTGGTATTCTCTTCATTAAGCCATCTAGCAGTAACTGCACTTACGCATGTATAAGAATTTGCGTTTACATAACAGCCAATCCTATTATTTTCACCAATAATACCTAGTTTTTCAGCATTTTTGATGGAAGCGGCGCTGACCCCTCCTCCTATGCTGAAACCATAAACCATGATATTTGTGGGATTATACCCAGAGTCTATGAATTTTTTTATCGTCATTGTACCGGCATCAATGGCACTTTGCATTGATGGTGGGCTTATAGGATATTCTATAGAGCATATATCGATGTGTTTTTCTATTATTATCCAGTCTATGTTGATAAACATCAGAACAAACAGCCTCACCATTGCCAGGCAATAAAGTAATAACTTCCTGTTGTTTATCAAGCATTCCCCATGTTTTTTTCCCGCATCAGTTGATATACGGACATATAGACCGAAATCCTCACCTCCCGGCGTTCTATCCTTGATATACTGACATATTGCCGTTCTATCTGTATTGTTTGCGAAAGAATGAGGTTTTAGTAACTTTTCTTTGACTGATACATCGCCTATATCTCCAAACATATCATGTGCTGTATAGAGTTCGTATTCACCTGTTAATATTATACCCATGTACGACATGACCGTTATACAAACCATCTCGTCCGAGGCTGGATATAGGCATGACCACATTCGCCAATGCCTTACGAAATGGCCATGTTACAATGCTTATGGGGATAACAAGATATCTTAGCAGTGCATCACCCCAAGATTCATGATAAAGATTAGTCCTGGTGCTTATATTAGCAAGAATGCCTTTTATGTTTTGGTCTATTTTTCCTGATACATTTATCTCTTTCATAATTCGCGTTTGGTTTTATTATATCAGCATGTCATTATATGGTAATTATACAGTACAAATCAATTCATACCAAGTTCCGATTTTAACTACTGCTACTTTGCTTGTCGCTCACCTATATGCAATAGGCATCGCTCCTCTCTCATTGCATTATTTAATTCGGAACTTGGTATCGAGTATATAATATATTTATATCCCGATGATCTTGGGGGAGAGAGCTCATCTCCTTGCGGTTTTTACTTAGGAGCTCACTGAGCTCGGTATGATGGGGTCGTGGTTTTTGCGGCGTATCATTCGATATCAAGTTGCTTGCGGTTGCCTCGGTTAATCTGTTAATGATCATTCTTAACGAAGATGTTACCATTACCCTAGTTGTTTTTAACAAAGATGATCAGGGCAATACCAAAATGCATCTAAATCTACAAAAATTATTCGGAATTTGCAGAAATGCTATAACCTCAGCGCGTTGCACAGTACAACAAAGAGCCATTGGGAGGGCGCAGCTCTACCTTAGCTTCTTAATAGTAGTAACCCTATCTGCTGGTTGCGGACCAATATATGAAACTCGTTACCGGTATATAGCCCCTCAGGATCAATATGGGATTGCATGCACTAACAACTGTCTGATGCAGCGTTCTAATTGCAAGCAAAGTTGCAATTTTGAGAAAATGAATTGCGAAAGACTAAAAGATGCAAGGGCTGAAGCTGACTACTATAGAGCTTATTCAGATTATCAGATGAACAAAAGATTGAACCAAAACCTAAGACCGCCAGAACGCAGTGCTTTTACTGGTTATGGATGCAGCTCAGCGGCGTGTGAGGAGCTATGCAATGAAAGTCATAACATGTGCTACCGAAACTGCGGTGGGCAGGTTATGGAGTATAGAGAATGCGTGGCATTTTGTAATTAAATGACTAAGTCCCATTTTAAACCGCCACACGGTCCTTATGTCGCTCTTCCCATTGTTTTATCGATAATTGATTCTGAATATTCGGATGTATTCAGTGTTTTGTGACGATGTGGGGCGAATAGATCGCTTCCCTCAATAATCCGAAATTTTTAGTTGTTGCTAGGATGAAGGTAGTTGTGATAGTATTTACCCTATGTACTGAAAGGGTTCTAGATTTCATAAATAGACCTTATAATAACCATCTAAATTGGAGATAATCGAGTATGGCTAAACTGCTATCGTCATATAAACTCATGATATTATTTGCTTTATCTATGCTGATCCTGGCTATGCCTGAGCTGTCCTTCGCCGGCGCTGCTGCTGCTGCTGATGCTCAGAACAATGATATTGTTCAAATTCTATGTAATGTGATCAACTTTATTACTGGTGGTATAGGTAAGGCTATAGCGATTATTATACTTATCTCCTTGGCCATTTCCCTATTCTTAGGTAAGGTTAGCTGGGGATTAGCGATAGCTGTAGCTGTTGGTATGGGCATATTGTTTGGTGCCACGACTGTTATCAATGCGATCACAGCTGGTGTGGGTAACGCTTCGACTACCGTTATGTGTGCTCCTGTTGCTCCGTAGGGTCCTAATAAAGGTATAGTGAGATGGAGACTTTATAAAAACCTATACCTTTTTTTGATAGCGCTTTTTGGTGATGAGAAAGAAAACGGGTGAGGTTTTGCACGCTCGGGGGGTTCTATTATTTCTTTTTCCATCGAACTTTAGTCATTTATCATATTGACGGTGAGGTTTTAGCGGGAATATTCTTCCAAACTTCTCTATAAAGTCATCTTCCCCTTTGTTATATACTACCCATTCTGGGTATAGGCGGTGACTTTTTGTAGGATTAAAAGTCGCTCTGAGCTGGGTTGACCAATTGATTGCAAATAGAGTGGCGGTGTGCCATGGGATGTATGTCCTGTGATCGCCGTTTTTTTGTTTGTGCTGGTCAGTAACAAATCAACAAACAAAACAAAAAAATCAAATCAACAAACAAAAAATAAGATAATCAAAATACAGATAATCGAGATAACAAAATGTTACACTATTCTTCCATTCGGAATATAGCAATCATTGCTCACGTTGACCATGGTAAAACCACATTGGTCGATAAAATGCTCCAACAGAGCGGAACATTTCGTGACAATGAAGCAATAAGCGACCGCCTAATGGATTGCAACGATCTAGAAAAAGAGAGGGGCATAACAATATTAGCTAAATGCACATCCATAATCTATGATAAAATCAAATACAATATCGTAGATACGCCAGGACATGCTGATTTTGGTGGAGAAGTAGAGAGGGTTCTCTCAATGGTTGATGGAGTTGTTCTTCTGGTTGATTCATCGGAAGGTCCAATGCCTCAAACTAAATTCGTCCTCTCCAAGGCACTAAAGGCTGGGCTCAAACCGATTGTTGTCATCAATAAGGTTGATAGACAAGATGCAAGGATTAGCGAAGTGATAGATGAAATTCTAGACTTATTCATAATGTTAGAGGCTAGTGATGATCAACTGGATTTCCCCGTTCTTTACGCTTCTGGCAGAAATGGCTGGGCTAGTTATGATTGGGAAAAGCCAACGACAGATTTAAAAGATTTGTTTGAATTGGTTGAGCGCCATGTCCCGGCCCCACAAGTTGATAAGACCGCACCGTTTTCCATGTTGGCGACTATACTTACATCTGATCCATATGTAGGCCGCATTCTGATTGGCAAGATATACTCAGGGGAAGTCAAAGTTGGCTCGATCGTCAAAGCTATGAATTTGAAAGGAGAGCTCATTGAGAATACAAGACTCACCAAGCTATTTGGGTTTCGTGGTATTGAGCGTATGCCAATCGAAAAGGCTGAAGCAGGAGATATCATAGCCATTGCCGGCATCGACAAGACATCGGTATCTGATACGATTTGCTTTCCTGAAGTGACTGTACCACTAACGTCAACACCGGTGGATCCACCGACTATGGCCGTTACCATTTCTGTTAATGATTCTCCTCTTGCTGGTCGTGAAGGCACCAAGGTTACATCGCGTATGATCCTTGACCGCTTACAAAAAGAGGCAGAGAGCAATGTGGCGATTTCATTAACAATATCTGCTTCTGGAGAGCACTTTGAAGTTGGCGGAAGAGGTGAGCTACAACTAGGTATCGTCATTGAAACGATGAGAAGAGAAGGATTTGAGTTATCCGTCTCGAGACCAAAGGTAATCTTTGCAAGAGATGAAAATAACCAGCTGCTTGAACCGATAGAAGAAGTGATCATCGACGTTGATTCGGAATATGGTGGTAGTGTGATCGAGAAGATGTCATTGCGTAAAGGAGAATTAATCGATATGAAAACATCGACTGGTGGGAAACAGCGCATGGTATTTCATGCTCCATCCAGAGGGCTTATCGGTTATCAGAGCGAATTCCGCAATGACACTAGAGGGACGGGAGTTCTTAGTAGGTTATTCCATTCATATCAGCCATTCCGTGGTGAGATTGCTTCACGTAGGAATGGAGCGCTCATTTCTACTGATGATGGAGAGGTAGTGGCCTATGCTCTATGGAATCTAGAGGATCGTGGTATGATGTTCATCCATCCAAGGGCGAAAGTTTATAAAGGAATGATCATTGGAGAACATAATCGCGAAAATGATCTGGAGGTTAACCCCTTAAAGAATAAGCAGCTGACGAATATAAGGGCAGCTGGAACCGATGAGAATATAAAACTTACCCCCCCCCGGATCATGACCCTAGAAGAAACTTTGTCCTATATTCAAGATGATGAGCTTGTGGAGGTGACACCTAAGAATATTCGATTGAGGAAGAGGTTTCTTTCTCAAAATGAGCGCAAAAGATCTAGTAAGATTTAGAGGGGTTTATGCTCATCAATTGGATGCGTGATCTGGATTTCACTAAATAGGTAGTATGCTGGTTTTGACCAGGTTTTATGAGTTTTTTTAAAATCTGTGCGTAAGGTGAGTTGCAATTCTGGATATTGCATTAGACTACTTGTTTAATTATATAACGAGAGCTCATGATATCTGTTTCTATTTGATGGCGCAAGGCATCAATTGATGTGAACTTCCTCTCAGGCCTGATGAACTGAATAGGCCAAATTTTTAGTGTTTTGCCATATAACGATTTCTTAAATTGATCCGTTTCAACTTGGTCAGCTATATTTTGAGTTTTGCTGTTATAACCAGAATAATTATCAAGAAAAAGGTGTGTTTCCATTATCAAATCACAACTTGATGTCACTGTCGGTCTGTTTCCTATATTGGCTATACCGTATATTTTCCTTTCTTCACCATCTTCTCTTGCATCGATTTTTTCTCCTATTTCTATTATCTGAGCTTTTACCAGATAGACCCCATTAGCTGGATAGCAGATATCATCCTGTAATGCTATATTGGCTGTTGGAACACCTAGGTGCTTTTTAGCTAATTCAGATCCTTGCACAACCTCACCATCTATGCTGTATGGACGTCCAAGAAGTCTGCTTGCTATACCAACAGCTCCTACTTCCAACATGGCTTTTATATAAGAAGATGAGAGAGTATGGTATTCACAGTGAATTGGTCCTATGGCTCGATATTGGTAACCAAACTTCTCCGATGCTGATTGTAGAGTGCTTATATCACCGCTTCTTTTATGGCCAAAGCGGAAATTATAGCCAGTTATGATGGCGCGCACCTCCAAATGATTCATCAGATAATGAATGAATTCAGGTGGTTGCATATACATCATGTGGTCATTGAAGTCCAGAGTATAGATCAGATCTATACCAGTTTTTGCCAGCTCTTCCAGTTTCTGTTTATAACTCATAATGCTTTTTCTGGGAATGCCAACAAATCTAGATGGATGTGGTTCAAAGGTTATTACTGCGCTCTGCAGTCCCATGGCCTTAGCTTTGTATATGCAGCTTCGTATCACCTCTTGATGACCCAAATGAACTCCATCAAAGTTACCTAACGCCGCGACACAACATCTTTTTGCTTTATGAGACGGAGCTTTAGTATTTTTTGATATGTTTAGGGTTATATACTCAGCCATTGTCTAATACGCTTTTGCTCTTTGATAAATATTGTATTGAAATTAAATGAATGTTGAGTTGTTTTTTTATTACTCATCATTCTGTTTAGCAAGTAAAAAACCGCCAACTTGAGAATCCCAAAGAGTTTTATATAGCCCACCACTATTGAGTAATATAGTGTGAGTATCATCTTCCACAATTTTTCCTCGATTAAATACGATTATACGATCCATGTGGAGTAGAGTTGATAAACGGTGCGCTATAGCAACAGTTGTTCTATTCTGCATTAATTCCCATAGGCTTTCTTGGATGCAACTTTCAGTGACGGAATCAAGCTGAGATGTGGCCTCATCTAAAATCAAAATCGGAGCATTTTTTAAGATTGCCCTGGCAATTGCTATCCTTTGGCGCTGACCACCAGAGAGTTTAAGTCCCCGTTCTCCTACAAGAGACTCATAGCCTTGCGGTAGTTTACTGATAAATTCATGGGTATAGGCTTTCTTCGCAGCTTCAATGACTTCCTCATCGGTTGCTTCAATGCGTCCATAACGTATATTCTCCATCAAAGTGCGATGAAAAAGCGATGGATCCTGAGGAATCATAGCGATATTTTTACGCAAACTATCTTGTGTGACAGCAAGAATATCTTGGCCATCAATCATGATATGGCCATCAGCAACATCGTAAAGCCTAAGTATTAGGCCTACGAAAGTTGATTTACCACCACCGGAATATCCAACTAGGCCAACTTTTTGACCAGCTTCGATCATCACTGATTTGTTTTGAAACAAATCTTCAGTGTCTTTATAACAGAATGTGACGTCAGAGAAAGTAATTTGGCCCCTTGTAACTAACAAATTTGACGCTCCTTTTTTGTCTTTTATATCTTGCGGTCCGATTAGATTGGTAAGGCTCTGTTTACATTTTCCAACTGCTTGATTGAATGCATCAACTTGTGACATAGTATGCCAAGTCATATGAGCAACTTCCATACTTAATCCTACAATAAGCGCAAAATCACCCACAGTTATCAACTGATTCTTGTATAAGCTAAGTAAAAAATAAATCATAAAGCCGAGCATTATCGCGATCAATAGGCCCTGGGCCGAGCTTATCTTTATTAAAAACAGCTCTTTTGTTTTGAATTTCTCTTTGGTAAGAAGTAAAGAATTTTCAAGACGTAAGACTTCGTAAATACGTCTAGCAAAAATTTTCACGCTATTAGCATTTGTAATGCTATCTACCAATTGACCTGATATAGCTAACTCGGAATCAGTATGAATATCTGATAACTTAACAAGACGTTTTGACATACATATGCTAAATGAAGAAAAGGCGAGAAACCATAAAGCCAATGTATAAAAAAACTTTGGATTTACATAGTACGCGCTTGCAAGGGCAATCATTACTAATGAAAATCCTCGAATGAACTCTTGTGATATGCTATGTAGAATACGTTCTACATTATCGGCGAGGGTGTTGAGTTGACCAGAAATACGACCTGATAAATTATCATGAAAAAATTGCTGAGAAGAATCAAGGATAAACCTAAAGACTTCGCTAATGATTTGATTTTTAATCACTGGCTGGAATTTATAGTGCAAGTATGCAACCGACCTCCAGGTAAAATTGTCAAATACTATAAAATTTAATACAAGAAGCATAGCTGGCCAGGTCAATAGTGAAACATCTTCTGTTTGCAATGAAGATAATGAGTTGATCATATACTTAATCAGCATGCTATTGAAAGGACCCCAGCATCCGGCGAGCATCGCAAGGCAAACATAAGCTATAACGGCACGTTTATATGGTTTTAAAAAATGCCATATAAAAGACCATAAATTTTGCGGCAGTTTTACATTGAGCTTTTTTGCATGCATCTGTTATACCAGTTTTCAAATGTAATAGGCAAGCCCACATGGAATGGATGCAAGTCAAATGTAATAGACAAGCCAAAGGCAAAGCGGCAGTAGTTACAAGGGTAACTGGTATCATATATGTATCGCTCTGTTTTGAGCAGCCAAAGCAGCCTCATGCAGCATCTCCGACAAGGTTGGGTGAGGGAATACAGTTGCTATAATCTCATTCTCTGTGCATTCTGCTGTTTTAGCTAGAACCAAAGTTGATATCAGCTCCGTTACTTCTGTCCCGACCAGATGAGCACCAAGCAGTTCTCCAGTTTTCTCTTCGAATATTAGTTTTATCAGTCCTTGAGGTTCTCCCATAGCTATGGCTTTGCCATTGCCAACGAAGGGGAACTTTCCGATTCTAATTTTATATCCAGCTGAGATTGCCGCCTTCTCTGTTAATCCAACACTTGCTATTTGAGGTGATGAATATGTACAGCCTGGTATATTTTCTTTCTTAATACCATGGACATTTGGGAGATTTGCAATTTTTTCAATACAAACGATTCCTTGGTGGCTAGCTTTATGGGCGAGGAGGGGGAATGTTGTGATATCGCCTATTGCGTATACGCCAGGTTCATTTGTCCTCATAAATTCATCGATCTCAACGTACCCACCTTTGCCAAGAGTCACTTTGGTTTTTTCTAATCCAAGGTCATCAGTATTAGGAAGAACACCTACTGCCGATAGGATACGATCGAAGGTTTTATTAATGCTCTGATCCTTGCTGGTCTGCAATGTTACCTTGGCAGAGTCATCCGAAACTTTGATATTCAATATGTCTGCCGAAGTAATGATCTCGATTCCCCTCTGTTCAAACATCTTTCTAGCAAAGGTCGCTATTTCGTCGTCCTCACTCAGCAGAATTCTATCTGCTATCTCAATGAGCGTGACTTTGCAACCGAATGTGGCATAAAAGCTGGCAAATTCAACTCCTATAGCCCCACTTCCTATTACCAGCAACGATTGTGGCATCTCAGGCGGGGTCATCGCATCCCTATAATCCCAAATAACCTTATGGTCGATGGTTAGGTTTGGCAGACTTCTAGCTCTAGCTCCTGTGGCTAAAATTATATGGGGAGAGGAGATTCTAATATTTGAACTGGAACTTGGAATTTTAGAACTGTTTTTGGATTTATTTTCTTCCGCATTCTGCTTATTATCTTGTTGTATTATATCAATAATGCCATTCCCAGCCAGCCTAGCATAACCATAGATCACATCTATCTTGTTTTTCTTCATGAGCATCCCTATCCCATCGCTCAACTGCTTGGCAATTTTACGGGATCTATCGATGATATCTTTGATTTGAAATGAGCTGGATGACACCTCTATACCAAACGATTTAGCATGTTGAATATAGTCGTAAATATCGGCTGATCTCAACAGAGCCTTGGTTGGTATACAGCCCCAATTGAGGCAAATCCCTCCCAGGGCCTCTCTTTCAACTATGGCCGTACGGAATCCAAGCTGGGCGGCACGAATTGCAGCCACATACCCACCTGGTCCTCCACCCACTACTATTACATCATAGGAATCTGTTTGCATATTTATACCCATAAATTATCTATCCATCACACTAAAATTGTCATCGGACTTATCAAATAGCCATGTAAAGCAGAACAATACCTAGCCCCAACGGCTCCGTCTATGACTCTATGGTCGCATGACATGGTGATCGTCAAGGTCTTGCCAATGGTAAGTTCCCCATTCTTTATTACCGGTTTATCAAGTGCCGCACCAATAGCTAATATAAAAGATTGGGGTGGATTAACTATGGCGAAGAAGCTTTCCATACCATACATACCTAAGTTTGAGGTTGTGAAGCTGCCACCCTGAAATTCTTCCGGCCTCAGCTTACCAGCCTTTGCTCTACCAGCTAGTTGTTTTATCTCATTCGAAACAGTTGACAGAGACTTCTGATCAGCATTCTTCACAATAGGTGTTATTAGACCATCATCTAAAGCTACTGCGACGGAGACATCAACCGAGTTATAGTACAACATTCCATCATTGCTCCAGGAAGCATTGGTCTCAGGTACATCCCTCATCGCCATGGCCGAAGCTTTAACTATGATGTCGTTAACTGAGATTTTATAACGATCGCCAGCCCGTTGATTCATTTGTGTACGAAGCTCCAGTAGTTCGCTTACCTCACAGGTAACAGATAAGTAAAAATGGGGCACTTCCTGCTTTGACTGAACCATTCTTTGAGCTATGACCTTGCGTATATTGCTTACAGGTGTCATCTCATAGGATGATGCAGGCTGAGTCCTTTCAGTGAAACTAGTTTGTTCGCAAATTTTAGGTATGGTCTGATCTTTTACCTCTTTACCACTGACACTGCAGTTCTTCACAGAAGCTAAAACATCATCTCTTACGATGCGCCCGCCGGGACCACTGCCATGAACCTCTCTCAGATCCACAGCTTTGTCCTTTGCTATGCGCTTTGCTAGGGGGGAGGCAAATATCCTACCACCACTTGTCTCTCCACCTCTTGCATCCCCTATCGAAGATGGGCTTGAGTTTAAGGCTAGACTCCCTATCTTCTCATCGATCGCTATCTTAGCATTAGTTGCATTAGTTTTTTTGCTATTGTCTGCTGCTGTATTATCTGTTACTTCGGCGCCGGTACCTTGAGCTGAGTTTGCTGCATCGGCATCGTTTGCTTCAGCGATTATTTTGTCTATGGCAGCATCATCATCTCCATCTTCGCGTAAAACAGCAATTAGCTGATTAACCTTTACTCCATGAGTTCCAGCCGACACCAGTATCTTAGCGATGACACCGCTATCGAC
>CAIOSF010000216.1 GCA_903860855.1 uncultured Alphaproteobacteria bacterium
GCATTGAACCCCAAATGTTCTTTCATAAAACTGCCCATGTATACATAGGTAATATAAAAGCAAGCCGGTCCAGTAATGCGAACGAAAAAATATGCTAAAACAGCTCGTATATCCAATTTTTCTTGATAGCTAGGAGAGAGGTTTTTGAACAATGCTGGCTTATCCATCATAGCCATTTTGATTCTGAGCCTTCGTTTAAAATCCACAAACTCCGGACTATCTCTTAGTCTCGTTCTGGCAGCAAGACCGACCAAAGCAATAACGGCACCAATCCAAAATGCTATGCGCCAATTGAAAGCAAATGAAATGGCCAATGATGCTATTATTAAAGCAAAAAACCCACCTAACTCCGATTGGACGCTGATCATTCCACCATATATATACCTATAGGGTTGTTTTAATGTTTCGGTTAAATAAAGCTGGGCTCCAACCTTTTCACCCATAGATGAAAAACCCTGCAAAGCTCTGCACGCTATCATTATGAAACTCGCAGCTATCCCTATTTCCGCATAGGTGCCAACAGTTGCCATAGTCACACAACAAACTGCCATAATAATTGTGGTGATGATTATAGTGTTTTTTCTGCCAATCCTATCTCCAATAGAACCTATAACGAACCCACCAATTGGTCTCAACACAAAAGTTGAACAAAAAGCTAATGCCGCTAATAACTTGGCAGTCAGTGGGTCACTTTGCGGGAAAAATAGATCGTTTAGCAAAACCGCCATATGGACGTATAGCATTAGGTCAAAATATTCCAGAAATGTTCCAAGAGATAATAGGAAGATCGATTCCTGTTGTTGCTTAGTTAAGCCGTTGCCTTTATGAGATATCGATTCTACGTTCACATTTTGATTTTTCATATTTATAACGCCAACTATGGATAATGATGGATAAAATAACAGAAACAACAGATGATTATCTGCAAACCGTATGGAAAAACTTCTATGTTCATACCCAGGTAGTGGTATTTATACCATGTACTAAAATAAATTCCAATACTACCATGCCCTTAGATTTTTATTAAAACTTCTTGTTTATATAGATGATTTTTGCAAAAGATTTATACCATTTTGGAATGAGCATAAAATATAAGGAAAAAAAGATAGGTAATGATTGAGGCAAAAAAACAAAAAATAGAGTAACAAATCTGAGTTTGAGCGAAATTGTGACGTACTATTGGGATACCAAGAAAATAAGTTTTTATGCTTTAAATACTACTACGAGTATGTATATACTAGGCACTCTGGTGATTTCACTGACTAAAACGGGAATTGGTATGAATACACAAGCAGTTATCAAATTGCTAGTGAACTCTGCTGTGCCTCTAATCACCACTTAATATTCTATCGATCAGCTGCTTTACAGTTGGTATAAATCCATTAGCATAAAATGGGTCTTGACCGAATAAATAGGCGGTATGGCCTGCGAACACCAGTTCATTATCTACATCGCCTGAATGAGCAACATTATAGAGAGTTTTTCTTATACAATATGATCGCGGATCTGGTATGCGATCTTTTGAGATCTCACCATTTTCAGACCAGTTACTAAAGCGGCAATACGTCAGGCAACCACCGCAATGAAGTTGATCAGAACGAATTTTTTCAAACTCAGATGGCGTCATAAACACTATAGTTGCATCTGGAGTTCTGACAATTTTACTATATCCATCGGCAATCCAGCCGGTTGCACGGTCAAGATCAGAAAGATCTATATAGGCATAGCGCTCTCTGGCTCCACCCATGGATAATGTGGTTCTTGGAGCCATCCCCTCTGGGCCTCCCTCTTCATCAGCATATACCTTAATCTGCCTTTGAGATAGGTTCTGTAAATTTTGCAAAAAAGCATTGTTAAAAGAAGACGAATAAAAACCCGTAGGGCTGAAATGATTTAGGATGACATCACCCTCATGCATATCTAACAGTTTATTTTTCCATGTACTTGGTATAGGACTCTCAACGGTCAGGAGGGGCCTGGTACCGAATTGAAAGGCTATGGGTCCTAGTGCTGAATTATCAATCCAATCGCTCCATTCCCTTAGAAACCACACTCCACCGGCCATGATAATGGGCACGTCAGCCATTCCATGTTGCGACAGAGTTTCGCGTAACATTCTGACTCTTTCATAGGGGGACTCGGCTACTTCTGGATCTTCTTTATTGCTTATGCCATTATGTCCACCTGCCTTCCATGGGTCTTCGTAGACAACTCCACCCAGCCATTCTCTGTGTTTCTTATAAGCCCTCAGCCACAACAAATTGAATGCCCTAGATGATGACACAATAGGATAATAGTATACGCCATAATTAGCTGCAATTTCAGCCAGTTTAAATGGCATGCCCGCGCCACATGTCACTCCATGCACAAGGCCTTTAGTTTGCTCAAGAACTCCATGTAGTATGGCCTCGACGGAAGATATGCCCCATAATATATTCATGTGGATGCACCCATTTCCCCCCGAAACATCGTGGGCAATCTTAGCCTGACATACTCCAGCTTTTATCGCATATTCTATGAGCTCATCATGCCTTTCCTTTCTGGTCTTACCATTGAATATTAGCGGAATGAGATTGCCATTCTCATCATATAAATCTCCGAACACGCTTGAAAAGGTACCGACACCTCCTGCTGCAGCCCATGCACCAGCGCTCGCACCATTTGTGACGGAGATGCCTTTGCCACCCTCAATTAACGGCAGCACAGAGCGACCTGATAGGACAAGAGGTTTGAGCTGTTTCACCTTGTATTACCCCGAACTAATATCTGATCTCAGATTCAAACACAAATAATGCAACGAGCGAGACGCGCAGCACGGTAATACCGCGAAAAGTTGGAATTGGTGTGCGCGTATAGACAACGAACAAAAAAACGATATTTAAAAAATGAGAGCTGGTATAAATATAAAATCCTGGTGCATTCTATAGCTATGCTTACTATGATGCAACATATATTTACTAAATTACCGCAGGAAAGGAACGCCCAGATAGAATGAGATGGTAGTATAATTATATCTAATTCTATTTCAAACTACCCTACTAGCAACAATTGTCAGCCAAGTATCGATTTTATGCCATCTTATTATATATGACTAGCTATCATTTAATTCGCTCTAGCAAGCTACTTTGCTCCATCTTCATAGGTATATCTCATTCCAATTGCATGGTATCCGCTATCAACATGAATTACTTCTCCTGTAACGCCACTGCTAAGATCGCTGACAAGATATACAGCTGTTTTTGCTATTTCATCGGCACTAATATTGCGTCGAAGTGGGGCATTCTTGCCGGCCCAATCTAACATGACACGAAAATCTGAAATACCCGAAGCAGCTAGAGTCCTTACTGGTCCAGCTGAAATCGTGTTTACCCTTATGCTATCTTGGCCAAGGTCTGCCGCTAAATATCGTACACTGCACTCAAGAGCCGCTTTAGCCACTCCCATGACGTTATAATTCGGCATTGCCTTTTCTGCGCCATAGTAACTAAGCGTCACAATACTACCGCTTCCATTCCCACTTTCGCCATTGCTTCTTGTCATTAGCGGGGCAGCATAGCGACTTATGCATGTTAAAGAATAGCATGACACATTCATTGTAAGACAAAAGTTATCGAAGCTGGTATCAACGTATCTCCCTCGTAACTCATCTTTATTTGAAAAAGCTATGGCGTGGATTATAAAATCAATACTATCCCATCGCGTTTTTATTATATCAAAACAACTAGCAATAGAATCTTCCTTACTAGCATCACAGTCAATAACAAAACCACAACCTATGGATTCCGCAAGTGGCCTAACCCTTTTCTCGAAAATCTCTCCCTGGTAAGAGAAGGCTAGATCAGCCCCCTGCTCTCTGCAGGATTTCGCTATAGCCCAACCTATAGATTTATCATTCGCCACCCCCATTATTAGGCCTCTTTTTCCTTTTAGTAGCATGAATATAAAAATGAAAATATTCTTAATTGCATCCTAAGATATGGTATCTCTTGTTATTGTCAAGATATTGAGAGTGGTGGTTTGCCTTGAGATATGGAAATATACTATATAATACCATGGAGTGCGGCTTATTAATTTATATGGCAACATACCTCTTGAGCATTACTAAAGATCACCCCCCAGAAACCTCATTTATTCTGCATCGAAACCATGTGCAACGCCCAAAGGAGTTAGTGAATTCAATATTCATATGATAAAATTTCACATCATCACATTCTACATCAGTAAAAACTCTTCACTTTGTCTTCGACTTGATTATAATGTGCCTATTATAATTTTTGATATATAACTTGAATGTCTCTATATGAGTCCGTGTTCATAATGCGACAAGATGTCTCTTCCCAGGATATCAACGCTATTACCAAGGCCTTCGTCACTATAGTTGAGGAGATGGGTGGTGTTTTGGTGAAAAAGGAATATTGGGGCCTTAGGACATTGGCCTACGTCATTAAGAAAAACAAAAGAGGGCATTATATGATGCTTGGGTTCAAAGCCGAGCATGATGCTATGAAAGAACTAGAGCGTCATTATAAAATGAACGAAGATATCATCAAATTTGTTACATTTAGGGTTGACAAAATAGATGATGGCCCATCTCCTATGATGCAAGCCCCATCCGAGGATAATAAGCCTGGAGCTCCTATATAATAAATACACGTAAATAAAAAATGCGGGAATTGACACAGGTTGGGGTTTGTTGTGGGGTTTTGTAGCTATTGTGTACATCTACACAATATCGGTGATTGCCTACTCATCTGGTATAATACTGGCGCGACGTAAGTGAGCACCATGATCTAAGTCGGTATATGGTATATTATGTGTATCGACTTAGATCACCATATTTATATATGAACTCCGGTTCAAGCATTATGCCGAAGAAATGAACTAATGCTGGAGAAATTAAAATAAAAAAAGTATATGTCATTAGACGAATTGAAGTTATTGTTAATTTGTAATTAAAGCGATTTTTAGATGTCAGAGTTAATAAACGAAAGTAAAGATATAGCATCTACCACTGATGCTCCCAGCCCTGTTGCCGATGACTCCACTGGCAACACCGGGGGTTATGGTGGCGGCGGCCATCACGGTGGTCATCATCACCGTGATGGCCATCATAATAGTGGAAGTCCCATGATACCGAATGCTGTACTATTTAACAGAACAGCAAGTGTAGTGTTTCGCCGCCCAAGCTGCCCTCTGTCAGGTAAAGATGCACCAGTGCTGGATTATAAAAACATAGAACTGCTAAAGAAATATACATCCGAAAAAGGCAAAATAATACCGAGCAGAATTACGGAAGTATGCCGTAAAAAACAGTCAGAGTTGATGAAGTGTATTAAAAGAGCCAGAGAGCTTGCTCTACTTCCTTTTTCGGCTTCCTAGCTTTTTATAAATTGATACTAACATTTAACATGAGTTAAGCGCTAAGAATGGCAGAAGTTATACTTTTAGAAAAGATTTCAAATCTTGGTATTATAGGCGAAACAGTAAAGGTTGCTGATGGGTTTGCTCGCAATTACCTAATTCCACAGAAAAGAGCCCTGATAGCTACGGAGACTAATAAAGGGGTTTTTGAAAAACGCAGGGCCGAGCTCGAGGCAATGAACCAGTCAAGACTAGAAAGAGCTAGTGCCAACCTCAGTAAGGTCGACAACATCAGTATATTCCTTGTTAGACAAGCCGGTGACGATGGAAGACTCTACGGCTCCGTCACAACGAAAGATATAGCGAAAGCCGCAGAAGATGCAAGTCAATGTGAAATTCATAGCGAGCAAGTTGTTTTGAGCTCTCGTATCAAAGAAATTGGATCCTATGATGTATCGATTATTTTACATCCAGATGTGATCGCAAACCTTGTATTGGAAGTAAGGCGTAAGGATAGCTGATACTAAATCCGCTTTTAACTATTACTGCATTGCCCTTCGCTCCGCACTGTTTAATTAGACTTGCCCGCGGCTTTGTCTATCGTATTTAGTAATCGGCATGATACTAGGTTGAAAATTGAATGGTATATTTTTTTACGTTCATGGTTTAACATATTAGAATAAGTTTATATAATCATATAATTCGTAGTTAGTAAGAGTAATGGCAAGAGTCACCATAGAGGATTGTAGGAAGTTAATTGTTAATAGGTTCGAGCTAATAATCATAGCAGCCCATAGAGCAAGAGAGATATCACTAGGATCGCCAGCATTGGTCCAAAGTAATGATGACAAAGATGTGGTGTTAGCCCTCAAAGAAATTGCTGGTGATAAAATCAATATTGACGCTGTGAAAGACGAAGTGATTAAAAAGCATCAAAAGTATTGTCACTCAAATAGAGGGGGACATAAAGACTTTGTTGATGATGAGGTTTCTGAATTGTTTGCAATATCCACTGATACAGGCATTCCCCCAGTCAATAAGAAAGATGACGATCTAGTATATCAAGATGAAAATGAGGATGAAGCATAAGGAACAGGTCATCGCTATAGTAAATCTATACTATCACACATTAAGATGATTGAATCTCAGATTTTGGAAAGGTAGCCGTATTTTAATGTGTATGTAATTTATAGTGGCTATACACTACTTTTCATTTATTTTCGATATCTTTAATATCTTTAATGGCGAGTTTTTATCTGATACAATACCGGGAGATAGATAGTAAGCGACATATTGGATATAGAGATGCGACAAGACTCAAAACAGCAACAAGTAAAGAAGATAATGGATGACCTAAGTGCATCATCTAGGCCAGATCTGGTACGGCAAGAGATAGCAGCATGCGATTCTTTAGAGATGCTGGCAGAATATCTTCAAACAAAGGACCTTTTGCTCGATTTAGACTTGATCAATGTCGCGACCGAGAGGTATGGGTCATTGTTGATCACTTCTTATAAAGAACACAGAACGGGTGAGCTCCAGGCAGCTAAAGGATGAAAACGGACTTTATCTTTTTGTACCTCTCCGAGACCTGATAAGTCATCCAGACGTTTACGTAACTCTTGAGTTAAGGCAAAAACC
>CAIOSF010000217.1 GCA_903860855.1 uncultured Alphaproteobacteria bacterium
ACTTTGGAGTTAATATTTTGGATATTAAGACAGCCGGTAGATCTTTGCGATCTTTTGATGTATTGCTAGAATTAGAGGTAAAAGGTGTACAGCAGGTTCACACTTTAATATCAGCATTGAAAATTTCAGACAGCATCCACACTGCCTATAGGGCATCGGATAATGATCATTCAGGATTGAAGATGATTGGGGATTGGCACAATTAACAACCTCAAAACTAGAATGCCGCTATCTCTAACAACTCAGATTGGGATCTATAGTCGTTGATTAGGTACTGGTGGCCGGTAATTTTCATCATGCTTAGCCAATACCTCTCGTGCTGTAAACTCATATTCAGATGTTAGCCTACCAACAGCTATGGCCATTTGCCCCTCTTTGAACAAAGCCGGCAATATACCCTTATAAGCAACTTTGATGATTGCGCCTGATGGATGGGACTGATACCCATCTGATCCGCTTGATGTTTCGTCACGAAGATCCAACTGAATTTGCCTACCATTCATTTGCATATCATTCAGATTAATCATATCAAAAACGAATTCCTCCTTCTCTCTATCGAAATGTAAGTTTTTTACAAGCCCTCCAAGCTTCACCTCTTTGGTCGAAAATTTCTTATAATTCAATGCAATTTCAGATGGTGTAACATAGTATGTTATCTTATCCTCAAAAGATCGCAAGATCAGCATCACTCCAATTCCAGAAGAAATAAGAAGCAGCCCCATTATAATAATTCTTTTTCTTGGCCTTGATCCTATTTTCATAATATCTTCCTACTCTTTGCCCTTAAATTTTCTTTTGTATAGAACCGCATACAGCAGTAAACCGAGCTGCAAAACTAAAAATGCCAGATAAGCATAAGTTACATATAACATAATGATAATAATATAGTATTGTTGATCAACTTATAACCAATGGCAAAGGGTTGGATCTAAGGTCCAACAATACCATAAACTTGAATCAAAGGAGCCTAAATACCAGTTTCCAAATGTAATAGACAAGCCGAAGGTGAAGTCAAATGCAATAGACAAGATGGAAGCGAAGTCAAAGCAGCATTAGTGAAAAGCCGAAACTTGGTATTATAGGCAAACCATTATCACTCCTATAGTGCAAACATTAATTGAAAATACTATAGTGTCATTTACTAAGTGATTTCATATGCTCTTATATCAAGTTGACCAAGGTAATACAATACTTCCTAACCCTTATACTTGCCGGTTTTTGTGCGCACTTCATTTTGATCGTTGGGACATCTTGCTTCACCCGCATCTCTTTGCCATTTATGGCAACCGTTACAAGTAAGATAGTCGATCTAAAGTTTCATAAGGGCCACATCGGAAAACTCTACTTACGTATGAGAGGCTGGTCTCCAAGTATATCTTTGGAAGACATTTTGATCTTAGATGATATCAGGATACCAAATCTTGATATCATGCTTGAACGCATTGGCGAAATAAAAATCTCATTTTATGATTATACATACGAATTAGCAGTGCAGGACGATGTCGCTCTCTCTAGAAGTCTAGATGGATTGGCTGCCTATTTAAAGAAAACATCATTTCCAAAATTATATTCCAAAATATCAAAATATCTTGATGATGAGATTGATATCTCATTCTATCGATTCAAGTTTGTGATCCCTGGTACTGATCACGATAATACAAGATCATACGAGCTAAGACCATTATCGCTAAAAGTAGGATTATGTAATATACAAGTGCGCTCTGAGACTGCCGGTGCAGAGGAAATAAAGGTGCATGAAATAAATGCCTCTATGGAAATAACTATATCCAGAATGGGGATGAATAGGCAAATGGAGTCATACTCAGAACAAGAAGATAACACAGAAGTAGAGGAAAACAAAACTGTTACAATCAATAATGATGAAAATAACAAAGAAAGCATCAAGATAGCATTCAACATAACAAATGACGGCAATATCAATATAAAAGCTTCCAATATCCCCTTAGACTTACTTAATAGTGATGGGGGGCAAGAATTTAGTTGGAACAAAATCAATGGGATCATAAATTCTGAATTATCAGCAAACCTTTCCGAAGACTGGTTATTGCACAAAGCAAATGGCAAAATAACTCTGAACGATGGCACTATCTACATGCCGAACTCATGGCAGGACAGGCTAGATCTCAAATCTTTTAACCTGCAAATGACATATAATGCGATACCTCCCACCTCAGAAGCAAAATTAAAGCTTGATGCCCTGGCAGAGTGCAATGATCTGAGATTCAAGGCTAGTTATCAGGAGAATAAAGATTCCGCAATGACAATAAACAATAAATCTAGTGCCAACAATGGAGGCGTCAGCAAGACTAACCTTGACGGCATAGTCTTATCTCTCTCTAACAACTTAAGCATCGCAGAGGTGCTTAGGTATTGGCCCAATAATAAAGCATCTCATGTGAAGCAGTGGCTTATGGAGCATCTACACGAGGGAATTACTCATGATACTGAAGCTATCTTCTATATTGGAGCAAAATCAAAACAATCGCATGATGCTGATCACTTGAATAGAGATGAAGTGATTCAACTGAAAGTAGAATCAAATGCGCCTAAAGAACAAAACGAAAAGTTATTTATAACAAATGTTCTAAAATCATTAAGCAATATAACCATAGAAGACACTGATTTCTCAACACAAATTGATAATGCTAAACTTGATTACATGTCGCATGGAAGGGACGAGCCAGAGGCTAAGTCAAATGCAATAGACAAATTGAAGGTGCAGTCAAAAGTCTATGGGTTCCCTGCCATATTTCCACAAGTCCTCATCCACTCATCTCTTAGCGAATTAACAGTTTTTGCTAAAACTGCCAGTGTCTATAATACGCAATTAAATGATATTAAGGCCTTTATAAATATCGATAAGGGAGATGAAATAGTCCTATCGCTAAACATAGATGATGAAATTACCCCTGTTGCGCAATGTCTGGTCGCTCATACTAATCAGCAAAGCCATGGGAATAATGCAGCAGATTGCGACCTGAAGACAGAAGAGCTGCAGCCATTATCATTTTATCTAGATGCACTCACTGCTCATAAGGTCAAAGCAAAAACCAAGGCATCAGCCGAAATCATTATACCGTTAACAGAATCGCTTTCTGTAGCTAAGATGAACATTACTGCTCACGGAACGATAACAGGAGAGGCAGAAGGATTAAAAGGTGATGTTTCATTTAGTATCAGTGATATGAAGATAAAATTTATAACG
>CAIOSF010000218.1 GCA_903860855.1 uncultured Alphaproteobacteria bacterium
ACAGATTTGGGTGAATTAGCCCTCGGAAAAAACGTCCTAGTGGCCTTCATGCCTTGGAATGGCTACAACTTTGAGGATTCAATCATGATCTCAAAACGGATCGTAAGTGATGATGAATTTACTTCTATTCATATTCACGAACTTGAAGCAGTAGCAAGGGACACTCGCCTTGGCCCAGAAGATATTACTCGTGACATACCAAATGTTGCCGAAGAGAATTTGCTGCATCTAGATGAAAATGGTATAGTTCTTGTTGGTTCAGAGGTTAAAGCTGGGGACATCATAGTTGGTAAAGTTACGCCGAAGAGCGAATCACCACTTACACCTGAAGAAAAGCTTTTAAGGGCTATTTTTGGTGAAAAAGCAGCAGAAGTGCGCGACTCATCCCTAAGGGTACCACCAGGTGAAAGATATACAGTGGTTGGAGTTAGGGTATTCACTCGCCGAGGTGTTGAGAAAAATGAAAAAGCCATAGCCTTGGAAAAACTCGAAATAGAAAGACTTACAAGAGATCGCGATGATCAGTTAGCGATTATTGAGAAGTTTATATACGAGAAGTTACTCCAAATCTTCAAAGGCAATACGACAAAAGGAAGCCATAAGCAAATAGCCTCAGGAACAGAGTTGACCGATGACGTGCTGCATAATATTCCCCATCGCTATTGGTGGCAGATGGTGGTTGAGAACAAAGATACCATGACCAAGGTAGAGGGATTGAAGGCATTCTATGAAGCAAAGCGTTCAGAGCTTGATAACACACTAAAGGATAAGATAGAGCGTCTACAAAACGGTGACGATTTACCTCAGGGGGCCCTCCGTGTGGTTAAAGTATATCTTGCTACTAAATTAAAACTACAGCCAGGCGATAAAATTGCTGGAAGGCATGGGAATAAGGGCGTTGTCTCAAAAATATCACCTATTGAGGACATGCCATTCTTAGAAGATGGAACCCCAGTTGATATAGTCCTTAACCCTCTCGGCGTTCCTTCTCGTATGAACGTTGGCCAAATTTTGGAAACCCATCTTGGATGGGCATCAGCTGGCCTTGGCAAACAAGTAAGTGCCATGCTACAAAAATTCGAGGAAGAAGGATCAGATGGCAGCCTCGAGGAAATGCGGCAAGGAATGATGCAGATATATGATCGTAGAGCCGATAGAAAATCTGTAGCAAGTGAAGAAATTCGCACCGTAATCCATGATATGAGCAAAGACGCATTGGTCGAGTTAGCTGGTAATTTGAAGAAAGGTGTGCCTTTTGCAACCCCAGTGTTTGATGGAGCTAAGGAAGAAGATATCAATGAAATGTTTGAAAAGGCAGGTATTGATACATCAGGACAGGTCACTCTGATAGATGGCAGGACGGGCGAACCATTCGATCGCAAAGTAACGGTCGGCTATATCTACATGATGAAGCTTGATCACCTTGTCGACAATAAAATACATGCTCGTTCTGTCGGTCCTTATAGTCTGGTAACTCAGCAACCTCTTGGTGGTAAGCAGTATTTCGGTGGTCAAAGGTTTGGAGAAATGGAATGCTGGACCCTAGAAGCATATGGAGCAGCTTACACTCTGCAAGAAATGTTAACGGTAAAATCAGATGACGTAACCGGACGTGTGAAGGTGTACGAAGGCATAGTGAAAGGCGATTATACCTTTGAATCAGGTATACCTGAGTCGTTCAACGTTATGATCAAAGAATTAAGATCATTGTGCCTGAACATCGACCTGCTCGAAGGAGAAGATGACAACAAAAATAATAGGGGTTAATCGAGGTTAGCTATATGTCAATGTTTACGAATTATCTTAGTAATAACCAAATCAATCAGAATTTTGATTCGGTAAAGATAGGTTTAGCAAGCCCCGATAAAATACGCTCATGGTCCTTTGGTGAAGTAAAAAAACCGGACACCGTGAACTACAGAACAATAAAGCCAGAAAACGGCGGGTTGTTCTGCTCTCGTATTTTCGGCCCTATCAAAGATTATGAGTGCTTATGTGGTAAGTACAAAAGAATGAAATATCGCGGTATAGTCTGCGAAAAATGCGGAGTAGAAGTCACGACTTCTAAGGTCAGACGTGAGAGAATGGGGCATATAGAGTTAGCCGCTCCTGTGGTTCATATATGGTTTTTGTGCTCATTACCATCTCGCATCAGCACTATGCTCGACGTGCCATTTAAAGATCTGGAAAAGGTTCTGTATTTTGAATCACAGATAGTATCGGATCCAGGAACATCTCCATTTAAATACGGCCAATTGCTCACAGAAGACGAGTATCGCCGCGCTCAAGATGCCTATGGTGATGATGCATTCCAAGCTGGTATAGGAGCAGAAGTCATTCGTCGAATGTTGATGGAGCTAGACCTGGAAGAACTTCGCACTATGCTTAGGGTTGATCTATCCAATACCACATCGGAGACAAAGAGCAAGAAAATCGTTAAACGTTTAAAATTGATCGAAGACTTTATCGATTCTGGCAACAAGCCTGAATGGATGGTGCTTGAAGCTCTTCCTATCATACCACCAGATCTTCGTCCTTTGGTCATGCTCGATGGAGGCCGCTTTGCCACATCAGACTTGAACGAGCTCTATCGCCGCGTCATAAACCGTAACAATCGTCTTCGCAGGCTTATCGAACTAAAGGCGCCAGATATCATTCTGCGCAATGAAAAGAGGATGCTACAAGAGGCAGTTGACGCGTTATTTGACAATAGTCGCCGTGCTAAATCCCTACGTAATGCCAGCAAACGTCCGTTTAAATCTCTTGCTGATATGTTAAAAGGCAAAGAGGGGCGTTTTAGAAAAAACCTTCTTGGAAAACGTGTTGATTATTCAGGACGCTCAGTCATCGTTGTTGGGCCTGAACTGAAGCTACATCAATGTGGTTTGCCAAAAAAAATGGCTCTGGAGCTATTCAAACCATTTATATACGCTAAACTTGAGATGTATGGTATTTCAAATACTCTGAAATCAGCAAAAAAAATAGTCGAGGCCGAGAGGGCAGAAGTTTGGGATATATTAGCCGAAGTTATCCGCGAGCATCCAGTTCTGCTCAACAGGGCGCCAACTCTACATAGACTCGGTATACAAGCATTTGAGCCTCTTTTAATCGAAGGAAAGGCGATACAACTCCATCCCCTGGTCTGTACAGCATTTAATGCTGACTTTGATGGAGATCAAATGGCTGTCCATATACCATTGTCGATTGAAGCTCAGTTGGAGGCAAGAGTCTTAATGATGTCGACAAATAATATTCTGAGCCCTGCTAATGGACGCCCTATTATTGTTCCGACTCAAGATATTATCCTCGGGTTATATTATATGACCCTTGAGTTTCCTAAACAGAAAGGTGAACACATGGTGTTTGGCACAATTGGTGAGGTTGAGCATGCCCTACACAATGGAACCGTTTCACTCCATGCTAAGATCAAATGCCGCCGCAATATTATTGATGTTGATGGTAATGCTCAGCAAATCATAGTCGACACAACCCCTGGTCGCGTTATAGTATCGGAATTGTTGCCGAAAAATGCTCAAGTAAGCTTCGATTTGATCAATAGAAACCTCAATAAAAAGGAAGTTTCTAATTTGATCGATCTGGTCTACAGGTATTGCGGTCAAAAACAAACAGTAATCTTTGCCGATCACATTATGCAGTTAGGGTTTACTCATGCATGTAAAGCTGGTATTTCAATCGGCAAAGACGACATGGTCGTACCTACCAGCAAAGCACAGCACTTACACGAGACCTCAGAAGAAGTAAAACAGTATGAGAACCAATACGCTGAGGGTTTGATAACGAATGGAGAAAGATATAATAAAGTGATCGACGCTTGGTCCCGCTGTACTGATAAAATAGCAGCAGACATGATGAAAATCATCTCCGGCCAACAAAAGACAGATAAACTTGGCCAAGACGGTGTAAACAACATATTCATGATGGCTGATTCTGGTGCTCGTGGTTCCGCCGCTCAGATCAAACAGCTGGCAGGAATGAGGGGGCTAATGACTAAACCATCAGGTGAGATTATCGAAATTCCGATCACATCTAACTTTAAGGAAGGGTTAACTGTATTAGAATACTTCACCTCAACTCATGGAGCTCGTAAAGGTTTGGCCGATACGGCCTTGAAGACTGCGAACTCTGGTCATCTAACTCGTAAACTTGTCGACGTAGCTCAGGATTGTATAGTAATTGAACCAGATTGTGGTACAGAGGATGGGATCATAGCAAAACCTACAATAGATGGGGGAGAAACCACAGTATCATTAGGTGAAGGAATTCTAGGAAGAACAGCCGCAAATGAGATATATCATCCAGTAACTAGCAAGAAAATTGTTGACAAAGGTCAAATGATCGACGAAGCCGTAATTGAGCTTGTCGAAGAAAGCGGAGTCGACTCAGTTAAAATAAGGTCAGTCCTGACTTGCAAAACTCGTGGTGGTATATGCGGAAAATGTTATGGTCGCGATCTGGCGACTGGTCATACAGTCAATATGGGAGAAGCTGTTGGTGTGATCGCTGCCCAATCAATAGGGGAGCCTGGCACTCAGCTTACCATGAGAACCTTCCACATAGGCGGAGCGGCCCAGAAAACTAGTGTACAGTCAAGCGCCATAGCGTCTCATGGCGGCCATGTGCGCTTTGTTCATAAAAACGTAGTACTTAATAGTAAGAACGAAAGAATAGTCATGAGCCGCAACTGTGAAGCTGTAATAGTTGATGATTATGGCCAAGAAAAAGCCCGTTACAAAGTAGCATACGGTTCTAGACTGCTAGTTCAGGATCAAAAAACTATTAAACCAGGACATAAAATCGCTGAGTGGGATCCATTCACTGTACCTATTCTTACCGAGAAATCGGGTATCGCCACCTTCATCGATCTAATCGATAATGTATCGATTAGAGAGGTGCAAGACGAAATTACTGGGGT
>CAIOSF010000219.1 GCA_903860855.1 uncultured Alphaproteobacteria bacterium
AGCTATGTCTGTACCCTTAAAGTCATAGTGCTTGAGATCTTTAACTTCTAAGTCTCGATCGCCGAAGCTTACGTACTTTCCTAGAGATCTTTCTGATGCTAAGGCTACCACCTCACCATAAGGAAAACCCCTTTCTGCTAGCACTCTTAGCATTACTCTCCCTACGTTTCCCGTTGCCCCTATTACTGCTATTTTATATGACATTTATAGTTCTTGGATATCTCTGATAGAATTATGCAAGATGTTTACAATATAGAGCAAAAAAAGTACAATCCTCTTTTTTATATATCCATGCGCGTTAATACTCTAATGAGACACAGTGCTGCATAATCAATATACAAGTATCAAACTTCATCATGCAAATTAATCGTAAATTAGGAGCAGTTTTAATGGTTGCCGGAGTGTCGATCGGGGCAGGCATGTTGGCCCTACCGATTGCAGCGGCTACCATTGGTCCAGTACTCAGCCTCATATTGATGTTACTAGTAGCTGCACTGATGCTATACGCTGGCCTTGTAACGGCCGAGGTAAACTTCACCCTGGGTGAATCACTAAGCATCGCTAAAATGGGTGAGAAATGTTTCGGTAAAGGTATTTATCTAGTTGGAATATTTACGGTAATAATTCTTTTTTATTCTTTGGTCTGCGCTTATTTATCTGGCATGACGTCGATTATACAAAAGAATATAATATCGCAAGAATTGTTGCAATTTGATACAAAAATTTTCTCTGATGGAGCGATATCAACCATCATAGGCCTTATCATTGCTAGCATTGTATTTACATCAACCAAAGCGGTTGATTATAGCAATCGCTTATTCTTCTCAGTGAAGTTTATCCTACTTGGTAGTTTACTAGTTATGCTACTGCCATATGTTAAAGGTGATTTCGTATTAGGGAAAAACCTCAATATTAATTGGCATAATATGCTTTTGATCGTACCTATTTTCTTCACTTCTTTTGGATTTCATGGGAGTATACCATCGATCCTCAAATATGTTGGTCATGAAAAAAGGGATGTAGTCCAAATATTCACTCTTGGGGTTTCCCTTCCTTATATCGTTTATGCTCTCTGGATCACCGTGACGATCGGATCATTACCGCCAGAAGGAGAACATAGCCTTCACTATATCCAAACAGCATCAGATGGTCTAAGCGCCCTTTTCTCCTCGATTGCCGGGATAACAGGTAGTACACTAGTAAGCTATATTGTCGCGGGATTTAGTTGGTGTATGATCACATCTCTCTTGGGAGTAACATTAGGATTAGTTGATTTCTTCATTGAGATTTGTGGCTATAGCAACTCACGATTTGATCGCCTGAAAGCAACTATGTGGACATTTTTCCCACCAATGGCACTATTACTGCTGAAATCCAAGATATTTGTAAGTGCCCTGGCCTTCGCATCAATAGCTTTAAGTATATTGGCCATTCTCATACCATGTGCCAGCTCTTGGTATCTGATCAATAAAGGGCAAGCAAAACATTTTTATTATGCGAAAAAACCAGCTCTGATTTGCCTGATGGCTTTTGGCTGCTCTGTGATCGTGATGGGAGCTACTGCACTTAGCTAGTTAAATCTGAACGCTAATACTGCTAGTTATGATCAAGAAATTGAGTAGAATAAGAATGCTGAAATGCTCTGTTGGCCATTTTGAAATCGATGGAAGCTATATAAGTCTAAGGTGCAACATGGCACTTAATATTAATTTAGAAGGCCATAATGCTAATAGCGCAAAATATAGGTAAGATCATAGGATCAAAGCGTATAGTAAGAGATGTTAGCATCACGATTTCTCCAGGAGAAATCGTAGGGTTGATGGGACCAAATGGCGCCGGTAAAACCACTTCATTCTATATGATGGCAGGTTTTGTTTTGCCTGATTATGGCATGGTCACCCTTGACGATCTCAATATCACAAGGACACCAGTATATCAAAGAGCCAGACTGGGATTAGGATATTTACCACAGGAATCATCTTCTTTTACCAAGCTTACGGTTGCACA
>CAIOSF010000220.1 GCA_903860855.1 uncultured Alphaproteobacteria bacterium
AATTTTGTTGCAAATCTAAAAAATGAGTACAAAGATAAGGTACAAAGAATTCCGGTAATAATTGCATCAAAAGGTATAGAAAATAACTCCTGCATGCTTATGAGTCAAATCATAGAGGATGTGGTCGGCAAGTGCCAGACTATTGCCTCACTTTCTGGTCCTAACTTCGCTCTAGAAGTCATGCACAAAGTACCGTCAGCATCATTATTAGCGATTTCGTCTAATTTCACCAAAGAAAATGAAAATAACTTAGTTGCCGAATCTTTGGTAAAACTATTTAACACCAGAACATTTGTAGTTCATAGATCAATAGATCTATTAGGAACACAGATTTGTGGCGCAATCAAAAACGTTTTTGCCATAGGAGCTGGTATGCTCAACGGCATGGGAGGGGGAGATAACACCAAGGCAGCCTTTCTAACCAGTAGCTTAGCTGAAATGACTAAAATAGTTACAGCTTATGGAGGGGAGCTGAAAACAGTAATGAGCGTAGCTGGGATCGGGGATTTATCCCTAACATGCTCTTCCATGATCTCACGAAATGCCAGATTTGGTTATCAATTCGCCAAGGAAGCTTCCTTCAGCAATAGCGATGAATTTATATCGGAAGCCTCATCTGAAACAATCGAAGGATTAGCAACAGTTAGATCTGTACAGCAACTTATGAAAAAAGCTCATATTTGGTCAAATAAAGATCTTATTGAATCTCATATACGAATAGATTCAAGACTAAAGCAAGGAAAAGAGGTGGCGAGTACTAGGAATGGATCCGATATGATCAACGGATATACCAAGAGCCAACAGAGCGAATCATCACGAAGCATTATCGAAGAGGGGAAAAATCCGAAGTTTGACAATTCTATAGACTTGAAGACAGAAGAGCATCATTTGCCTATATGTCAGTCGATATATCGTATTCTATACGAAAGAGCTAGCTTAAATAGTGAGTTAATTGCTAGCATATTTATGCTGGAAAGAGATTAAGTTAACTCATAATCATGGAAAATTTGGATGAACAAAGAGCTCAGAACTTATTCTCTCAGTTTAAGTGCATAACCTGCAGTGGAGAGAATATCAAAGAATCTCAGAGTGAATTTGCGAAAATGCTAAGAGAGGATGTTGACGATTACATCAAGCAAGGTTTGGATGATAAACAAATTATACAGAAAGTTGTACAAATATATGGAGATGATATCATGCTTACGTCATCATATGCATATGGCGGACTATTGATGTGGATGATCCCACTGATAGTTATAATATTTGGATTAGGAAAATTAAATAGTATTCTTAGGAGAGCTGGTGATAAAACAGGGAATGAAACACCTAGCCATAAACAGTGATGCGTCAAATCACCCCAAAACCACAAGGCATAGTCGCCCTGCCCCCTATCGCCATACTGGCGAGCTCGGGGTGACAGATCAAAATCCACAAGATGGTTAAGTCCTTCAAGGTATTAGAATGAATTTATAACAGGAATGGTATCGCAAGCATAGATTGCGAAAATAAAGCAAGCCATAACAACAAACTCATTGCAAAATAGTAATCTACTGATTAATATAGACGCAATGTTATTGAAATTTCGCACTTCCATATGCTCAACTCAGGTGATCAGCAGAAAATTAACACAGGCTCGCTGCCACTAGCAATATCAGAATTATATACAACACATATATCACAAGTACTTGTAATGATCACTCATGCTATGATTGTAACTATCTAAAAATCCTATCTGACTGTGCCGAATCAAATTATGCCAATCTTGCACAAGATGATTTGGAATCCCTTAATCGCACTCTACTACTAACGAGCAATGACGCTCTATAATGCAAGAAATTCAATATCCTGACAATCAACACCTAGATATAAATGAGCTATTATCGATCTACTCTAAAGTGCTCTATGCCATCATCACACCATCTATATATCATATTTATATTCGTAAATACATCAACCCATCCGAAATATTGAATAAAAATCCTAATGCTATTTTGGAGCTCGCTTCAGAGGAGGCAATATGGCTACATGAAAAACAACATGTCCAACTTAGTGAGCTCATCTCGTACTCAATTGATAAAATTAACCTATTCACTAGTAGTGGGTGCCATGAATGTTTGGAGAAAAACTGGCTGCAATGCTCCCAAATAGCAGAGTTAGAGCCAGATATAATAAAGGCATTAACAAACTATTGGACTAGACTAGTCTACAAATCTGGCAGCAAGGCTGATCTATTTTATCGCAGCAAAGATGGACATGGACACAATATATCAAAAAACTTTTATTGATTTCTTGCAAAGCAATAAAGTGGCAATACCACAGGGTCTCTCACCCCCTCACTCACTTATTGAATTGCTTGGCAGTGACAACGCTCAATACTGCTATGCACACTCTCTCATTACTCAATTTGAGCTAAATAAGCATCTAATAACTATATTACTTGATAATAGGACGCTAAACCTATATCGCTAAAATTTTTGCACACAAAAAGACCTAATGCAGTTATGTAAAGATAAGATGGTAGCCATTATATATAATATGAGTGGAACACATAGACTCAAGTATCAAAAGGTAATGCAGTGGTCAAACAAGAAAATCCAGATTATGGCTTTGATGGATAAATATGGAATATACAATTTATTCACCGAGCCTCAACGCAAGCAGATCATAAAAGCAATGGGACGCCATAAAGCTGTACCTATTTTATCATGCGAATGCAAGACTCTTTGTTAATATTGATAGTCAGATCATAGAGAGCGTAACTTCAGATGAAGCTATGTATTGCTATAAAAATCTAGTGTTCGACCCTGGCGATTTACTATCCATTACTGATAATAAGAAGATCTTACAGCTGATTTCACCAGGAGCAAGAGATCTATATCTATGTGGAGCTAATCCTAAACAGCTGAAAAAATGCGACCCAAATGTGATAGTAGCATTAATCTCTGGTTGTGCCTGGCATTTAAGGCTGCTTGTCGATCTCAATGAACTGATGCTATATGATGCAGACAAAATCAAAGCCCTGACTTCTGTTCTAGCACTATCATGCTATGAGCATGGGTGACTTCACTTCGACGATGTCAAAGATTATGATATCAGCAAGATCAACCTGTTAATTATCAATTGTTACGCGAAGAATCCTACAACTCAATTGAACCACGATGTGGTCGGGAGACTAATTCGTGGCGACAGTGAGAAAAAACCTCCTAAAATCGGCAGAGATAGGGTACCGAAGATGATGACACCATCCTGGACTTGGTACAATATACAGGATTAGAAAGATTAGTGGGAGTCGTAGAATTCACAAGTCAAATGAGTTCAGGACGGCAGCAAACTGATGAGAGATCACTAGACCAAATTTTAACTTTTTCAATTCTATGTAATTCCTGATCATATATTCATAAGGGCTCTGTACTATTTTTTGTCTCCGTTCTCAACTTTTACACCTTGGCCGCTAGCCCAAGCTTCTCCAGCTTTATCTCTATTAATGACCTCATCGATGATACCAAATTTCATAGCCTCTTCAGCCGTCATGTGATTATCTCTCTCAATATTTTTCTCAATGACTGACATCTTTCGGCCAGTGTGGTGAGCATAAATCTCATTCATTCTCTTCTTGATCCTAAGCATCTCCTTGGCATATATCTCTATGTCGGTAGCCTGCCCCCTATATCCACCCAAAGGTTGATGGATCATAATGCGAGCATTGGGTAAGGCGCATCTTCTACCTTTTGCACCAGCAGTAAGGAGTAACGATCCCATAGAGCAGGCCTGACCTATACATACAGTTGCTACTTTTGGTTTTATATACTGCATTGTATCATATATGGCCATGCCAGAAGTAATTGCTCCCCCTGGAGAATTGATGTACATGTAAATATCTTTGTCTGGATTTTCGGATTCAAGAAAGAGTAATTGGGCCACTATAGAAGCAGACATTCCATCCTCTATAGCTCCATTAACGAAAATGATTCTTTCCTTTAGAAGCCTAGAATATATATCAAAAGACCTTTCACCTCTTGCTGATTGTTCTATAACCATTGGAATAAAATTCATTCATGTAACCTATTTTAATAATGTTTTTGCTAACTTCTGCAATAAATCGAGTTTATATAATCGTGCCTAAATGCAATAGCTATAGTCTCATTAATGTATTCATAAATACAACCATTATTTCGTTGTTTACGACAACTTTCTTCGCATTTTCGAATAATTCATCTAGAGCTGATGATGAACGAATAGACCTACCGAGTGAGTCATCACGAAGCCTTGTCAACGCGAGTAAGAGACAGGGCGCAGTCAAGGCAATGAGTGCCAAGTTCAACGAAACCATTGACCTGGGTGCGGATATAATGAATAAAACCAAGGCTGAGTCAGAAGCTTATATCACAAATGGAAAGCGTATAACCAAAAAGAATGTATCATTATCATTCGATATGACACAAAACAATTATATTTTCAGCAGCAAAGGTGGGACTGCATTACTAACTGATAATCAGATTTCACTTAAGATGCTTCGACGGGATGACCTAATGGATTATGGTATATTTTATAGGCTCAATACCAATACTTCAGCCGCAAATAATGGCTATATCAAGCTTGGACAACAAGTAATGTTTTTTGCTGGAAACAAGTATGGAAAATTAGAGGTTGGCAACTATGTTGGGGTATCATCGCTTTTTGCTGCTTATAACAATCGATACGATCTCATAAGCGATGCGAACAACTATTTACAGCAGCATGACCTGCCCATCATCCATATTCCCCAGTTACTCCTTGATCGCGGTTTATGGAGTGAACAGAAGGGATTCGGTATGGCACGAATAAATGCAAATAAATTGAATTATATCACCCCCCTTATCGAAGGCCTAAGGTTCGGTATATCACTGATACCTTCAAGTTATGAGATGAAGTTTGCTAATAAGACTCCATTCATACCACAAGTAGTACCGATAAACAAATACGATGCTGCCATTGCTTATAACGATATGTTTCAGGTTGGGTGCCAATATGCAAAAAGTATTAGCAATAGCCTGGGAATAAAAGCTAGCTTGACAGGAGAGCATGGTAGACCAAGAAACCAAGATATCAGAGAAAACAAAGCAAGCTTTCAACCGATTCTTGGCATGCCAGAGATTAGGGTCTCGTCACTAAGATCATGGGAGGCAGCGATCAGTGCAACATATCATGGTTGGATAATGAGTGGATCTTATACAAGGTCTTCATTTGGTTTAATAAAAGACAAGGTTGATACTAGCTATAGCTTCCAACTGATATATCATATCGGAGGAATAGCTGTAACAGCCAAGCACTTTAAAAGCAAAAACCACATAATTAACAATATCATAATAGATAAAAAGAAACTGGCACTTGAAAAAAGTGGGGATGAATGGTTGCAAATGGCTAAGTCTGCGCTAAAACGCAATGTCCTACAACTAAGCTATAAACTCACTGATGGCTTGATCCCATATATAGAGGGTGATTTTGGTAGGTATAAAGTGGATGATGGCAGCAAGGCGCCTAGCATGAGCGGTGTTATGATCGGGATGTATATGAGACTTTAGATGTAATAATTGAGATCTAATCTGACATTTGTAACGAATAAAGAAAAACAAATCGCTGCGTCTTTTGGTTATTAGCTCGGTTATTTTCGGAAACTGGTAAAATCATAATACTAGAAAGTCGCCACACAATATTCACACAGATGCTTATGCCTTCTCATCTCCAGGAAGCCTCCCATGCCACGGGCTGCGGAAGTCGAAGTTACGATACTCTTGAGTTAGATTGTTTGCTGTTAGGGATACCGGCTCCTGTATGATTCGTGCAAGTTTTTCATCATATCTCACCTCTACATTGCCAAATAGTGGGAAGTCTTTCCTCAGAGGATGACCTTCAAAGCCATAATCAGTCAGAATCCGCCTTAGGTCAGGGTGGCCAATGAAATTGATGCCGTATAAATCCCAAGCCTCCCTTTCGTACCAACCTGCTGACTTATATATATCTGAAACAGTTAATACATCTTGATTTGTTATGACCCTTAGGCATATGCGCCAATTTTTCGTGATGCTTAGTAACTGATATACCACCTCGAAGCGAGACGATCTATCAGGAAAGTCGACGCCACATAAATCAATTAATTGTTGAAATTGATAGCGCTCTTTTAAAAATATCATAGTTGATTGGATAAAATCTGCTGATTTTAACAGCATGATATTCTCATCGAGTTTCTCATTATACTCTAATGAGCTCATCAATGCCCTCAACGTTTCATCACTCGACATGATTTTATAGAGGACGTGATTAGGAGATGGATCAGCTACCGGTTCAGCTGCTAATAAGCCTTCGGTTGATGAGCTACATATGGGTGAATCGTTGGTCGATGGATTCGTGGTCGGTGATGAATGAGGTATAGGTGATTGATTGAGAGTTGTCATCGGTATGAATATTCACGGTGTATAAGTTGTGAAACTGGCTGATCCTAGCAAATTAAAGTTCATAACACTAGATCTGAATGTGCTGGAGACTCATTCCAGCAAATATAGAAGATATTGTGAAGAGCGAGGTGATCATTGTGATTGATTGAGATTATAAAATGGTTAATAAAAGCAATTGACAAAGGGATTAAAGCCGTGCAGGTTGTGCATTATTAAATAGGTTAGCAATCGGAT
>CAIOSF010000221.1 GCA_903860855.1 uncultured Alphaproteobacteria bacterium
AATATCCACATGATGGGATATGCTTGTGATAAACTAGGTATAGATTACTATGCTGTGTATTTGACTACAGTTAACGATGCCACTCTTGATCAAAGCTCTAATGAAATTGCAATCATAAGCTATATCGGAAGCGATGCTACGGAACAAAACGAATTATACCAATCTACACCAATACCAAGTGGCTGGTAGCCGTCTTCTGGTTAACTTATAGGCACATAGGTATGATGCCATATATCAATTAGTTCACCATCTCCTCACTATTGCAATCACTAGCAATATGCTATATAAGTCGTTCCGTATATGATTATACTGACATCGCGAACAATCGAATGACATTCACTCTTTACAACCACACGGAAGTCTCGGATTTACTAAATGATATATCGAATATTGATCCAGATATGATTATAGTTGACATAGACGACACAGTTATAATTAATAACTATCACTCATGTCGCAGTCACTGGTATGAGAAATTTCTTGAAAAATATGGGGTGGAGAAGATTCCTCTGATAAAAAATCTGGCAATATGCCGAGATACCACGGCATATCAAGAGGTCTTACCTGAATTAAACAATTGGCTGATCGAACAGGCCAACCTCAAACCCATCATAGGCTTAACGAACAGAAATATAAAATATCTGGATACAACTATAAAGCAATGTAGTTTTTTAGGAATTAAGTTCGCAGAAATCCAAAATGAAGATAATTTTAAACATAACAATAGTTCGATACTATCAAATGGAGTACTCCATTGCGGCTATGATCTGAGGAATGATTAGCAGGAGCAAAGGGGCCGTGCTAGAAGATTTCATAGAGGCGATCAAAAATGGCACACTACCTAATTTAGAACAACCTCAAAGCATCTTGTTCATCGACGACCTACTCACCAATATAAATATGGTCAGAATTGCTTGTGAAAAACTAGATATAGATTGTTATGCTGTACACCTCACAACAGTTGAAGACGGAACTAAAAACCACGATCCAGATGAACTTGAAATTATGGGCTGCATACAAGATCATGCGATGAAGAACTCTTATCCCATACCAACCGATGCAGAAATATTACTTGGCAATGCTATGTCCGGTGGGTCCTGCCCAATATCGATTTCTCTGTATTATGAATAGCATATAGTGACTATATAGCTACAAAATATGAATTTTATATGAACAACCTCAAAAACTTCTGTATTTAGTAATTCAACGCATCTAGTTATGGATACCAAGTATTATCTAGTATCTATAGGTGCATGACCAATCCGTTCTTTCTATCATCTATTATCGCTCTGAGCATTATAGCCTTGAGCGCTCTACCATACTCAGCTTTTTCTAGCTCACAAGACAGTAATCACAATAACACCAATACGCGAATGGATTCAAGATTAGAGCAAGGAGAACAAGAGACAAATACTAAGAGGTCATCCTATGTACATGATGAAGGGCTCGATCCAAAGGTCAACGATACTGTCAACTTGAATTCATATACAGTGGACAAGCCAAAGGCTAAGTCAAAAGCATATAAGACTGGCGATGTCATTCTTATAGGCGACGCAATATATAATTTTCGGTAAAATGC
>CAIOSF010000222.1 GCA_903860855.1 uncultured Alphaproteobacteria bacterium
ATGCTCGTCGAGCAAGTTTTGTCTATGCCTAATGTGTATCTAAATGGTAGCAGGGATAGTAAGGAGACTAGGTATCCTGGTTGCATCAACTTTAGTTTCGCATGCATCGAAGGTGAGTCGATGATAGGGGCGATAAAGCAACTGGCTGTGTCTTCTGGTTCTGCCTGCACTTCAGCATCGCTTGAGCCATCATATGTACTAAATGCTATGGGCATTGACGAGGATCTTGCTCATACATCGATACGCTTTGGTATTGGGCGTTTTAGCACAGAGATGGATATATTATATGGGATCGGATTGATTAAGAAAGCTGTGCAGAGGTTGAGAGAATTGAGCCCATTATGGGATATGATGCAAGAAGGTATAGATATTAAAAGTATAGCTTGGACTGGGCATCATTAGCGAAAGGCAGTGGATGCATGGTCAGCTTCGCACTCATACGAAGTCGATACTCTAAAATAAAAATTTTGAACTTAATTAATTTAATTAATGTGAATAGGTTGCGATAGAAATATTATATGGCTTATAGTAAAAAAGTAATTGATCATTACGAAAATCCAAGAAACGTTGGTAGTTTTGATAAAAAGGATGCCAATATAGGTACTGGTCTGGTCGGAGCTCCTGCTTGCGGTGATGTGATGAGATTACAGATTAAAGTTAATCCTAAGACTAACATCATAGAGGATGCTAAATTTAAGACATTTGGTTGTCTATCGGCCATAGCATCTAGTTCCCTAGCAACAGAGAAAATCAAGGGAAAAACAATTGATGAGGCTCTGGCTGTGAAAAATACAGATATAGCCAATGAGCTCACTCTGCCTCCAGTAAAGTTGCATTGCTCTTTATTGGCTGAGGATGCAATTCGTGGTGCAGTAGAAGATTATCAAAGAAGGAAGTTGGCAAAAGGGGAGGCGGAAGAGGGGGCTATTGATGATCTCGATATCTGCAAAAATCAAAATCAAGCATATTAAGCACTCTATATGTCAGTAAAACAACTTATTAGTCTTACAGAGGCAGCGTCAGATCAAGTGAAGCATTTGGTTGATAACAGAGGGAAGCCCTCTCTTGGAATTAGGGTCAGCGTCAAATCAGGTGGATGTAGTGGCCTTACTTACGTATTTGAATATGCTGATGAGGCTAATCCTAACGATGAGGTGGTAGAAGATAAAGGAATTAAGGTCTTTATCGATGTGAAGGCGGTGCTATATCTAGCCGGAACGACGCTAGATTACTTTGATGAAAAGATAAGATCCGGGTTTGTTTTTATTAATCCTAACGCTAAGGGTCAGTGTGGTTGTGGTGAGTCTTTCCACATATAAAATAGCAAATCACATTTTAAACCACTATGTATCCTTCCCTCGCTCACCTATATTCAATAGGCATCGCTTCTCACTCCTTGTATTGTTTTATCTGAGATTTGCTATTACTACTCTACACATCTTCTAGCCCATGTGTATAATTTAACTAACGAGCTAGGTCCAAATAAGCTATGTCACTTAAAATTAAACAACTATCAGACAAGGTAATTGCCCAGATTGCTGCTGGAGAGGTAATAGAAAGACCATTGTCAATAGTTAAAGAGTTGGTAGAAAACTCAATCGATGCTAAGGCAACGAGGGTGGAAATAAAGTTGGCTAGAGGAGGGCGTAATTTAATTTCCGTTACTGATAATGGTTTTGGTATAGATCGATATGATTTGAATATGGCCTTATGCAGGCATGCCACCTCAAAACTTCAAGGAGATGATATAGAAAATATAGCGCATATGGGTTTTAGGGGGGAGGCTCTGGCATCGATTGCAGCAGTTGCAAAGATTAAAATTAAAAGCAGGGTTCGTTCTGAAAATGATATCCAAATGCATTCCAAGGATAATGACGATGAATATGGAGAGAGGAAGCATGAGCAAGCTCCAGATATACTGATTGCAAAATCACATATAGGCCACAATGGGCTTCAAGATGAAAATTGTCGTGGTTGGATGATAGAGAGCGATCCAGATAAAGATTGTAGAAAAGTAGCGACGTTACCCATATCTTGCAATCCAGGCACATCAGTTGAAGTAAGGGATATTTTCTGCTATATGCCTCACCGATTGAGATTTTTACGCAAGGAAAGCACCGAGAATAGCTCTTGTATTGACCTGGTTGAAAGATTAGCTATCGCTAATCCAAATATAACTTTCTCCATGAAGGTGGATGATAGGCATGTTCTCTCCTATGAGTCTTGTCTTGATCATCCGGATAGAGTTACCCAGATTTTAGGGCAAGAAACAGTAAATAATTTGGTAAAAGTTGAATTATCAAGGCCTCACATAAGTATTTCTGGTTATGCTAGTATCCCAACTGCAAGTAGAAATAGGCAATTATGTGGTTATTGTTATGTGAACGGGCGCATGGTGAAGGATGTGTTCTTCAATGGAGTTATTAGAGCTGCTTATTCTGATGTCCTTCCAAATGGCTTGTATCCTAGTATAGTGCTTTTTCTTGAAATACCTCAGCATTTGACTGATGTTAATGTCCACCCTACTAAAACTCAGGTTAGATTTGCAGAGGAACAAGAGGTAAGGGGAGCAGTTATCCAGGCTATTCGCAATAGTATACGCAATGCTGGTGCAAGTTCCACCTTTGTTAACCATTTGGTACGTGATCATCAAATGCAGATTGGATCGCAGCAAGGGCAAGATATACAAGGAATTGGTATGGATAATAGCAATCTAGGTGGTCGCTATCACTATGATTTTGGGAGTGAGGGTAGAAATAAAGATAGTAATGGTAATATAGGTGATAACAAAGTTCTAAATCTAACAAATCAACTAGAAAGACAGTCGGCTTTTGATCATAGATCCCAAGGTTATCGATGGGGAGACGATTCTGGGGCCGAGCCGGCGCAAGAACAGAGAGAGGAGGGAGGGAAGGGAAGATCTGAACCTGGTGAGAACCATGGTATGGCAGGTGAGATGGTGGACAAGAGAAAATATCTCGGTGATGCTTTATGCCAGATAGCGTATAGGTATATCATTGCTCGAGGTGACGATGGTATCATCATTGTTGATCAACATGCCGCTCATGAACGATTAATTCTAGAAAAGCTTAAGAGCCATTTGCAGAATCTGAAATTCGACGATGTTATTAGC
>CAIOSF010000223.1 GCA_903860855.1 uncultured Alphaproteobacteria bacterium
CATGGCATTTTTGACAAAGTCATGTCGTTTAGCATTGGATTTAATGCCTCCGTTGGGTTATAAAAGGCTCGAGAGGAGTAAAAGTTGTGATAATATTGGGTTTGCTAAATAACCTTATATCAAAAAGCAATTTGGTTGATAGTCTTATTGAACTCAATCTGGATGGAGCTTTATGTCAAATATAGTACTTAGTTGCAATCCTATCCAGCTCATAGCTTCGGCCACAGAAAGTGGTGATGCAAAGTTGCATAGAAGGTTCATGGAGCAGATTGAGCATTTATATCAATATCGAATATTCAAGCCATTGTTAGATCTTGTTGCCACTAAGATTCAGTTGGGTCAGTTGAAGTTCAGAGTTCATGATTCTCGTTTTTTCGATTTAGACGCTGGCAACTGCAAAACTATCGCTAGCAGCGAAGGCGTGTTCGATGGTTTCCTCCGCAAGGTTCGGATTCGTAGGCAATATTGTATAACCATTAAAAAGATAGCTAGCGAGGTGATAATACATGAGATGGCTCACATGCTAGAACAAGAGATTGGTAATGCATTTAATCTCTCAGCGTTCACCAGTTCTATTGTTTTTGATATACAGAACGCTAATACCAAGACGGCCAACCCATCATTGCGTCAGGCCATAAACCATATATTTGTACAACAGGTTGAGCATTATCCATCTGATCAAAGAAACTCTGAGCTATTTGCTAGATTTTTTCAGATCTTTGCTGCCGCTAAGGAGTTAGAGTTTTCTAAGGCTGAAGGTTATTCTTATAATTTGGTTCAAGCTGCCTCTGCCTTGGAATTATCTGTAACTTATGTTAATCGTCACCTTGACGCGTCTTTACACGGTATTGTGAATAAGGATATTGCGAATGCATCTCTTCCTTACATTAGAGAGGTGGAGGATGTGCAGGTAAGATGGGCTGATAGGAGGGCCCAATCAATTCATGGCGCACATGCAGATTCTGGCTCAAAATGGAGTAAAGCTGTAAAATCTATAAAGGATGATCCGTTCAAGTGATATGGCTTACTAGACCAAAAGAGAAAAATTCAAAAACATTAGTTGCTTTACGAAACCTTGGTTTTATCCCCATAGATATGGATGGTACTCCTTATACCAATGGTAGGGTGGTAGATGGTGATTGGTACGCTGGTGGCAGCAGTGGTGGGCACGACGATGGCTTGACTCCATGTAGAGTGGATGGGTGGTCGGCTCATGATATGAGGCAGAGGTTTCAGGTGATCGATCTGCCAGTGATAGAGGTCAAAGAGCTGTTGTGTCGTCTACCACCTTGGATGATAGATTATTATGATCGCTTCGTTATTTCAAGTCTAACTGGGGCAAAAGTATGGGTCAATAGCATTGCATTTTGCCATCAAAAATTTCAACGCCAGAAAAAATTTCTTTACATTATTGGGAGAAGTGTAGCGAATTTTATAGTTAATCAATTGCAATATCGGAATGATGTTGATTATTTATTGCTGCAATCTAGTATGGCTATCTATCCTACTATTAGATCATTTTTAGATGATACAATAGACACGAGGTTGTCAAATGGTAATAGGGGATTTGAGTGCGTGGCTATGATGTCACGTTGTGATTATATTCGTTACAGCAACATGCTATATATCTCAGGTAGGGATATAGCCAATGAAGATATAGGGGCAATTCTACAGGATCGCGGTATAGCATTGCATAGAATCATAGTATACAGCATTAGAAGATGCGAAATTATGAGGGGTGATTATCGGTTGCTCGCAATGTCGCGATCTCTTAAAATGGGAGAAACGCTTATTATTATGTCATATTCGTACCAAGTTGGAATTTATATCATGGATATTGTCCAAAGCCAGAATATAGATACATCAAAAATTATCGTAATATGTATAAGTGGCAGAGTGGCTCACTATTTTCAGCAATGTAAAAGAAATTTTTTAGACGTAAAAATCGCCGCAAAACCTGACGAAGAAGGTATGTTGGAAGCATTATCAGAGAGTTTGAAAAAAAAATCTTAACTTTCACTGTTGACCTACGGACAAATACTATGTATAAACTCTCTGTGTCCAGGGTTATGGAACCTTGGTTCTTTGAAAAGTTAACAGCAAAAATGAAAGACAGTGGTAGCATAATTATTAAATGTACCACAAACGCAAATAGATTCTTTTATAGAGTAATGTATTAGTTTGAGTACGGTATCAAAATTTGAGAGTTTGATCCTGGCTCAGAGTGAACGCTGGCGGCGTGCTTAACACATGCAAGTCGAGCGGTTGAAGTTGGTGCTTGCATCAACGGATTCAGCGGCAGACGGGTGAGTAATACATGGGAATCTACCCTATAGTGGGGGACAACTACTGGAAACGGTAGCTAATACCCCATATTGCCGAGAGGTGAAAGATTCATCGCTATAGGATGAGCCCATGCGGGATTAGCTAGTTGGTGAGGTAATGGCTCACCAAGGCTA
>CAIOSF010000224.1 GCA_903860855.1 uncultured Alphaproteobacteria bacterium
ATACGGTCTATCAGATTTTTAATATTAATCGAGTTAATAAGCTGAGTTAAAAGAATACTTAAAGCAGATACTTGATAAATACAGTAAATCATAAGTCATATTCATCTATCTCTCCAGAACATACCTGGATATTTCAACAGCTGAAAACCTCAAACCACCACCACTGCTAGTAGGTGGCGGTGATTTTGACTTCTTCTCCCTTATTGGTGGCTGCCTTTGCATGGTGCATGATGTGATAATGAACATTGATAGCATCTTTCTCACCATCACCGGGCGACTGAAATGGCATTATGGCCGCAACCAGCTCTCCATAGTCACCCTGGTTGCCGGCCAAACTTACCCATCAACTGCGACAGTTTTTCTATGATCATTTCAAACTGCTTCGCCATGCGGCATGCGTGTCCTTCTCCTAGGACAGGTTCTGGAACATAACTCACTATCATGCATTCCCGCGATACACTACAACATTTATGCAAAGTGGCCATCCTCCTATTCGCAAATAGTGCCTCCTGCGTAAGAATATCGACTGGAAACAGGCTGTATCTGCCGGCCAACACGGTCACGGCGGTATCCAACTCAGAGCAATTCTTTCCAAAGAGTTTTTGAAGAGTAAATGAGATCAAATAATTCCATAGATGTCCTGGATTTCTGGTCTTCTGTTTACTCACGGATAAACAAAGGTCGTGATTGGCGCAGAATATTGAATTTGTTGTATCGAAACACTTTCTGCTCGTCGCAAGTGATAGTTTCACGATAAGTGCTGACCATCGGCGGGAGCTCTAACCGGATATCCATGGTGGGGATACAAGTCCAAGGGTGGAACAGCTGTTGTGTCCCTTCTTCTACAACTCTACTGGGTGGATCATCTTGATCAGTTGGCTGGAGCGAAGGTGGAGATCTTAGAATTCGTGTCGATCATGATGCAAAAGATACGGAAGGACTTATCTTGCAGAGCTCGTCGCAGTGACAAATAGAAGTCTTGATTGCTGTCACCACTCTTCAGACGTGCCGCTTGGTCAATGATTAGCAGAATCAGATCCGAAGTTGATGGTGGTGCCTCTGTTGCTTCCGAACAATCGACATTCTGTCAAAGAAGGCTGCTCCAAAACGAATCATTTTCAACAGGATTCATTATATATACTGCGCCTTCAATAAGTCAATGAAGTTTTTAGCTTTATATGTAAGCTTCTTGAAGAGAGCAATGAAGTTTTCTTCTTTATTTGCTTTCCCCACCACCAGCGCCACAAAAGTATTTCGAATTAGCCATAGTAGTCCGCTTTGGTTCACCCGTGCTATCTTCACTCCTCAGACATATGTAGTATGATTTTATTTGGGCTGCAATCTGTAATTAATGCAAGTGCTGTCTTCCCATAGCCGCTGCTTTGAACGATTGTAATATACGGCGAATAATATCTTGGCGCATCATCAGCGAGCAGTACATGAATAGAACAACTCTGCACAATTGTTTATGTATTTCGCTAGAACCACTCTTGCATCTCCAGTTGGTGCGGTGGTTCTATAGTCTAGAGTAAAAGCTAAGTTGTTATTACCAACTTCAGATACAATGGCACCTGCAAAACAATATAAAAAGAATTTTCAAGACATTATTGTAAATGTGGATTTATTATTCTTACCACTTAATTGTGCGCTACAACCAGTAGAAGAAGGGGATCCATCATTATTCGCAACTTTTTCAGGACAAAAATCAGCGATATAAAATTGATTTAAAAATAAAATAATGAAATAAAATAATCAGCGTGTGTATTATATAATAATAATAATAATACACACGGATTTATAACTAGGACAATTAGGGTCTATAACTAGGATAGTTTGGATAACTAGGAT
>CAIOSF010000225.1 GCA_903860855.1 uncultured Alphaproteobacteria bacterium
AAGAAGAACCAAAGTCGTCTCTAAATCTGAAGAAATGCTCGATACATAGCACCATCTTCGAAATGATTAAATTGATCGATAACTTCTTGTGGCCTTGCGTGGAGGAACTCTATCTTCAATCCCATGCTGGAGACTCTTCCTAGACCGGAATAACCCAAGCTGTACCTTTTCCCCTCTCCCTGTGCCTGAGATATTGCTTGAGCTCTTTGTGATCAAACTATTCATGTCTTAGGTAATTAATGGCCTTGCTATCTACATCATGCCATCACCCCGACCTTTGAGCGTAACAACTTATCTACCTTGTTTCAACTTAATAGTAGAGAGACAAGTTCATGACGCTAACACCTCAGCTTTACAGATAATTACACACTTCTCTGCCTGCATATTACAACTTATCCCCACTGGTCATTTCTCACAGATCATTATTTCACAAATTGGCTATTGACATCGACCTTGTATTTCTTATGTACACTTCTAATGTATTCATTAAACAACATTTCCTGGTACATACGAGCTATATTACCACTAAATCTATTCCTTAACTCATCTAATACGTTATCTGGTATAAGGTCAATTCTCTCTAATAATGCAAAATAATAATTACCATCTCCATCTTGCGTATAGGGGCTAGTAAAATCTCCAACATCACTCTCAAGAACCTCATCGATCATTGCCTGGGGTATATCTGATGGCATAGGCTTTACGTAGCTTAAGCTCCTTTCAGAGATAGCCAATTTATTTTGGTCTATAAGATCCTTATATTTGTTCGATATCTCCATTTTATCATTTGCAGGATCGGCAACATCATCTCTAATGTCATCTGCCAGAGCAAAAAGCTTTAACCTTAACTGCTCTTGTTGCCATAAAGTCATTACCTTATCCTTGATTGCAATTAATTCTGGTAAGGAGCTTGGTATTATCTTGGAGACATTAAAGATGACAAAACTACCAGTATCTCCAATAGGCATTGCTGGGGACAGCTTCTCGACTGCAAATACAGGCTTTAAGAAATCACCACTTCGCAGAGCAGGATCTAATATCGTAGTCGGATTTTGATTAGCTTCCAATGTCATATCTTTTGCTTTTAGCCCATATTGAGCAACTATACCACTCCAATCTTTGTCATTTTCCACCTCAATATTTATTCCCTCTACCATCTTGCTAACTAACTCAAAAGTCTTCTCAGCTTGGAGTTGTTTATTGATCTCTCCTTCAACTTCATCCAACATCTTAGTATGACCAGGATAAATCTCGACTACTTCAAATATATGCCAACCTAATGGAGTCTGCAGCGGATCGCTTATACTTCCCTTTGTAAGGTTAAATACTATACGAGCGACTTGATCATCGAAACCACTCACAGTAACTTCTTTCAGCTCTGTCGGAGCTGACTGTGTTTTAGAGTGTTCAGTTAGCAGCTTATTGAAATCTTTTTTCCCGGTCTTTACATCAGCCACCAATGACTTGGCTTCTTCGTAAGTTGACACAACAATCTGCTTGAGGGTTCTTTTCTCGGGCTCTTTATATATTGTTTCCTTGTTGTTATTATACTCATTCTCCACCTCTTCCTTCGAGATGATAGGCTTATCGGCTAAAGAGCTTGCATCAATTATTGCGTAAGATATTTCCCTAGTTTCCGGTATTTCAAATAGCTCCTTGTGTGCAACTATCTCATCTTGCAGCTGAATATCTGTCGGAGTCTGTATGGAGCTAGAATCTACGGCCTTTGTACTTAATTTGAAAAGCTTCATCACCCTCTCCCCATACATGGATTTGAGGGTAAAATTAACAAATTGTGGGGCAATAACAGACGAAGACGAATAGAAAAACTCAACAAACTGAGTTCTCATCATCTGCTCTTTAACCTTCCCTATGAAGGCGATCTCACTCAATCCACTATTTTTGATAGTGCGGTCAAAGGCGTCTTTATCGAATTTTCCACTCTGATCTCTAAATGCCGGCATATTGGCTATTTCATTTTTCACCATATCATCACTCACAAGAAGCTCGAGCCTCTGTGCTTCCTGCAACAATACGGCAGACTTAACCATATCCTCAATTACAGCTTGCTTTAACAAAGTACGATCCTTATCACCGCCGGCAGCTGTAGCTCTATCCATCAAGTGCTTCCACTCATGCGGAGAGAAAGTTACATCACCAACCTTAAGCGCCCACTCCCCCCCATCAGTACGCAGCATATCGGTGGTCGTACCGACGCCCCACAGCACAAAAGTCACTGCGATAATAATCAACAGTATTTTAGTGCTAAGGCCGGTTATACCTCTTTGAAAGAATTGCATTGATATCTCGGTCTTATCTTATTTGTTATTGCCTTCCTATTACTTTTTGTCCTTGCTTTTATCTGACTTCTTATCAACTGACGTGGTATTTTTTCCACCCTTAGTATCATCTTTAGTTGAGTCATTCGCGGCTGCAGCTGCGCTTTCGGCACCTTTACGAGCAGCTTCAAAATCAACCTGAACTGTAGGCAAAGCCTTATCTAGGTCTTCTAGAACTGAGGCTGTGATATCCAACTTCTCATCAACATAAGAAGAGCTGTTTTTATCAAGAATAAGATTATAGCTCATACTTTTAGCCTTACTTTGTATAATATCCAGCACTTTGTCGCCAAGCTTCTGAACTGAATCAGCATGAGCTTTTTCAAGAATGTTACGTTCGTTATATGATCGACGCTGCAATTCTGCCGCATCTTTTGCAAGCTCCTCATTTTTCGCTTCAAAGGCCTCTTTAGACAAAGCGCTTTTTTGCGCCTCAACTTCTTGATATTTCTTCTTTAATTGGGCTTCTGATTTTTGGATGCTTTCCCTATATCCCTCATATTTCTTTTCCAATTGCTTCACTATGTCCTTGTAGGCTAGCGAAGTTTCCATAATACGAGTGGTATCAGCAACGGCTATATTTGTATCGGCATAAGAGTACTTGCACGGATAAAATGCGACCATAGCGGTTAGGGCTGCGGCCAGAATGACTGATTTGCATTGAGTGAGCTTAATCATAAAAACACAGTTGAATAGCAGATAACTAGGGACTAAACAGCATATTTAATATTTTGTCAATCTCCCTTTCATTAACATATTTACCATTACTAATACGTTGTTGTTTAACAAATATATTGTTGTTAAAAATGAGATAGGGCATTAACATGCTTCGCTTCGCATCAAGGGACTATAAATGATTTTAAGGTATGTTATCTATTTCACCTCTCTAATCATAGGCTCGTGCCTTATGATCATCTGGCAAAACTTTGATCTATCAATCTCCAATATATTCTTTGATGGTCATGAGTTTTACAAAGCTAATGCCAGTATAAGATGTATAAATTTGTTCATTGAGATTCTTGGGTTCATGGAGGCCTTTATTTTGATCGCAGTGCGCTTAGTGTTTTGGTACGATCGAATACTAAGGAATAGAGCGCTCCAAAATAATGAACTGTATAAGCGTAATGATTTGCCGTTAGACACGAAGCTCGACTCAGGCATTAATTTAAACCTCCTAGATACTAGAATACATGATGGCTTGATTAATAGCCTCATCACCAAATTAACGAACGTCATCATAACATTCGATCACAAAGCTGATCAGCGCTCTTTATTCATTGTTTGGGCATGCTTTATCGGGCCATTGTTCCTAGTCCATCTAACAAAATGGCTGTTTGGCAGAGCTAGACCATTCCAAACTACATACTTTGGTGGTAACGACATCTTTACGCCAGCTTTCACCATGAGCAAAGCTTGTTTTCATAGTTGTTCTTTTGTGTCTGGCCATGCCGCCATAGGTTTCCTCTTTTACGTACTGTATTTTGCTTATCGAGATGATAACAAAAGGCTTGGCAGGTTCTTCTTCTGGCTTGCTACTGCTTTAGGTATCTCATTTGGATTGATCCGTATTATGTCTGGAGCCCATTTCTTTAGTGATGTCCTCATGTCAGGCTTGCTTGTATACGGCACGTCCATGGTGCTCTATGATTTATGGTGGAAGAGAAAAAGCTAGAACCGCACTTCAGACTATACGAACTCCTGGCTGCTTGCGATCTTGCTTAAGAGACAACCAAATCATTGGTCATCAATAAGTCACTTCTGATTTCTATATTAGTTAATGGTGCCAGATATCTGATTTGAACAGATGACCTACCGCTTACAAGGCGGTTGCTCTACCACTGAGCTAATCCGGCTGAAATGAACGAAAGGAATTGTATCCGTTTTGTCTGTTTTGTAAACAGGGGATTTACGTAATACCGAAAATTAAACTATCTGTTAGCCTTACATGCTCCCTTCATTCCCCACAGGACTATCGGATACTTGATAAACATACTAACATCAATCACCAAGCCTAATGGTATTTAGTTTCTCATTGCTTTATAGAGCTATCAGCAGTATTTTAGCCCAAATCTATCATAACAAATCACAAATAGTCATGATGTTGAAAAGCGATAAATATAGAACACACACCTGCGGAGAGCTAACTGAGAAGAATGTTGGCCAGAGCATCAAGTTATCTGGGTGGATCCATCGTAAAAGAGACCATGGTGGAGTGCTTTTCATAGATCTAAGAGATCACTATGGCATAACACAGTTAGTCACATCCGATCAGGAAACTGATATTAAAAAATTGGATAGAGCCCACTATGACATCATAGAAAAAGCGAGCAACGAAAGTGTCATCACCATAGTTGGAAAGGTTATAGCCAGATCGCAAGAGACAAAAAATCCAGACTTGCCGACTGGTCACATTGAGGTTGTTTTAGAAGAGGTAACCATCCAGTCAGTAGCCGATGCTCTACCAATTCAGGTTAATAGCGATGCTCATTTTCCAGAGGATACGAGGCTCGAGTATAGATTTCTTGACTTAAGGAAGGATAAGTTGCATCGCAATATTATACTGAGAAATCAAGTCATAGCTTACATAAGAGATAAAATGAGGAGTATTGGCTTTCAAGAATTTCAAACCCCAATTTTGACTGCAAGCTCTCCCGAAGGAGCTCGTGATTTCCTTGTGCCAAGCAGATTACATCCGGGAAAATTCTATGCCCTCCCTCAAGCTCCTCAGCAATTTAAGCAGCTATTGATGATTGCTGGGTTTGACCGTTATTTCCAAATTGCTCCCTGCTTTCGCGACGAAGATGCAAGAGCGGATCGTGCTCCTGGTGAGTTCTACCAGCTGGATGTGGAGATGTCATTTGTCACCCAGGAAGATGTATTTAGGACTATAGAACCTGTTATGCATGGAGTATTTGAGCAATTCTCAAATTTCTCTGTCACGCCAACACCATTCCCTCGTATTTCTTACAGGGAGGCCATGTTAAAATATGGTAGTGACAAGCCAGATCTACGTAATCCTATAGAGATATCTGATGTTACAAGATATTTCGCAAACTCAGGATTCTCAATTTTTGCCCAAGCGATAGCGAAAGGGTCCATTTCTAGAGCCATACCTGCTCCTGGTGCTGCTAGCATGCCGAGAAGCTTTTTTGACGGCATGATATTATTTGCTCAGACTGAACTTGGAGCCAAGGGTCTGGCTTATATCATCTTTGATCAAGAGGGTATTGCCAAGGGACCGATCGCAAAACTGCTATCAGAGAAAGAGTTAGATGGGATAAAAGCATCAGCTCATCTTACAAACGGCGATGCTGTGTTCTTTAGCTGCGATCTAGAGGGGGCTGCAGCAAAAATAGCTGGTAAAGTGAGACAAAAACTAGGAGAAGACTTGGATCTATTGGCAAAAAATGAGTATAGATTTTGTTGGGTAGTAGATTTCCCATTCTACGAGTGGAATGAGGATGAGAATAGACTTGATTTCTGTCATAATCCCTTCTCAATGCCCCAAGGAGGCATTGATGCCTTACTAGCAGCTGACACCATTGGAAAACAACTGGCCATTATAGCCTATCAGTATGATATAGTTTGTAATGGTATCGAGCTATCTAGTGGAGCAATTCGTAATCATGATCCGGCAACAATGTATAAAGCATTTGAGTTAGTAGGCTACAATGCAGAGGTTGTTGACCAAAAATTCGGAGCGATGATCAAAGCATTTAAATATGGCGCCCCTCCGCACGGTGGTATAGCCCCTGGTATTGACAGAATAGTGATGTTGATCGCTGGTGAGCCAAATATTCGCGAAGTAATTGCATTCCCACTGAACCAGAAAGCTATGGATCTGATGATGAACGCTCCGTCGGCGGTAACGGCGCAACAGCTGGGGGAGCTAGGCATTGACTTGCGATCTGTGAAAAAATCTTGATTTTGAGAAAATAGCTAATAGTACATCTAGGTTGAACGTATTGCTATAGTACCTTAGGTATTAATATGAAATTATGAATCTCTTCCAAAGCATTACAAAATTTTTCGCCCTATATAGAGATAGGTCTCTTCTGGCATTCCTTCTCATGGGAATCGCCAGCGGCATACCTCTTCCACTCACAGCAGCATCAGTGTTATCGATTATGTTGCGAGAGAAAGGAGTTGACCTAGCTACCATCGGCACGTTCGCCCTATCATCCCTGCCTTATTCTCTTAAATATCTCTGGGCTCCATTGCTTGATGCCTATGGATTTG
>CAIOSF010000226.1 GCA_903860855.1 uncultured Alphaproteobacteria bacterium
AGCTAAATCAGCCTGACTCGGATAAACTCTGCCCAACCAAGCCCTCTTCTCTGCCTCACCATCTGAGAGTATCTTAGCGATTTTATTACAAACACTATCAACCATATCATTCAAGATCACAGCTCTCTCTAATCCAATATTATACAGATATCTCCCTATAACACTTGGATTGAGATTTGCCGGATCAGAACAAGAATTGAATTGATCCTTACAACCCTGTATGGCCCCAGTGAAAACCCCTCCTATTGTACCAAAAACACCAACACCATTCATAAGGCCGTTGTACATACCTTTCACAGCACTAAATGGTAGAACTATCGCTTCAAAAACAGCGAAAGGAAGCAAGACGGTAGCATCAAGCAATAACTTACTTACCTTTGGCAAAACTGTCGCAGCGAGCATCAAACCAACAATACTAGCAGAAACTGATAGTATTACAGAAGCTACCGCAGAGGCCGCTGCTAGCATAGCTGGCGTAATGATTGATCCCAGAGCGAACCCAGCGCCAGCACCAAGGCCTGGCAACACAACGAACCCAAGGAGAGCTAAACCGACCAGCATAGCCAATGGCCTGCAGCTATCCATAACCTTAATGATGGGAACCTTCGCCTTCATAAGATATTCACCCCAGGAGTTGTTGTTAGCAGGTATTCCTCGGCACAGATCGATTTGATCCAGACCGCCTTGTACCGCCCCTTCATAGCTGGCTTTGATCTTATCCCACAATCCTACCCCAGCCCAACTATTCCACAACCCCTTAACCGCTGATGTTGGTATAGCTACAACCTCGAAGGCGGCAAATGGTACCAGTGACACTGCTTGCAGTGACCACGAGCCAGCTTTAAAAAGCATCTCACCCGCCATCCTCATCGCCCCTAAAACAGGACTTAAAACTTCTCTTATTCTTTCTTCATATACAAACAAGGCAAACAGTGGATTTATAGCTATGGCTGTTACTACAAAGCCCCCAGCCGTACTTAGAAAAGACGATTGTTCAGGATTCCAAACATTACGAATTTGTCTTCTCAAAAACCCAGGTCGATCGGTAAGAGCCTTACTGAGATATCCCTTCCACTGATGATAATTACTGTCAGCGATTTCCAAAGACTCACCCAAGAGTCTAATCTTCCTGACATCTCCAAGACTCGTATACTCAGTCCTTGGTAGGAAAAAACTCACGACCCTACCAATGATACCTTTATCATTTATGACGGCCTGCCCACGAATTTTCTCAGCTTCTTCCTTGATTTTGCTCCAAAGCTCATTTAGCTTCTCTGTAGAATTAATCTTCACCAAATCAACCCTTAGTATAGGCCGTCCAATTATACGAGGTACATTTTGCTCAGGATCATCCGCATTTCCAACCGTCGCCAATATCCGTAAATTGTATAGTATGCCGGTGGCAATACCCATGATTCTTTTCCTAATAACATGATTTTGACCATCATTAGTCGTAATAATATTGACTATATCATCCTGTTTATAGCCCAAAACCTTCATAAATTGACATGCCGTCTCTAACCTCAATTGATAAGCAGTAGTCTCATACTTCTTCGTCCTCTCTCCACCAAAAATCGCCGCTCTCATGTAGCTACACTATAACATATCTTGATTATCCGCCTATGTTATCATCTGGAATCATACGAAAGTCAACTAACGGTATGTAAATAAAGACCTGTATACAACATATTTTTTACAAATTCATGTCGATTATATGTATAAAAAACACTAGGGCCTATCATCAATTAAGCCGGGAAAATCGCAGCACTGTCATCCCGAAGCAAGTTAAGGATGACCAATCGGCTCTACACAGGATTTTTCATCATGCTTTTTTGTGATTTTAATTGATGACAGGTCCTAGTGTTTTTCAGTTATAGGCGAGAAGCAGATAGGATGTATCTACTGCAACTTATTGGAATATTGCTACTTTTAGTGATTATTATATTTAATTCGTCTTACTCGCAATCATACTGATAAGATAGTCGACTCCATCTTTTTCAATAATAGAAGCAAACTCAGAACGCTGAGAATTAATAAGACTGATATTTTCACCAATTATATCTATGATTTTAATGGTACCGTCATCATATTGCTTGCAACGATAACTCACATCATACTGCTTCCCGTTCGCAGAGACGATCTGAGTTGCAACTATATATTGCCCTCTATCCATTGCCTTGATACTATTTATGGTAACTGCATTATTATTATACTCTCGAAACTTCGGTACGTAGAGCTCCATCACGTAATCATGATACTTGTTAATGTAGTTAGCTCTCTGGCTTTCGTTCATTATATTCCAATATCTAGCTATAGCAAATCTAGACATCCATTGGATATCAACATTTTTCTCGAAAAGATCCCTGAGCTTCTGGACCTTTTGATCCTCATTAGTATTATTATCTTTAATGATCGTAATGACTAAATGTGTCGTGCTATTGAAAAACTTACCGACATCATCCCCATTGGCATAACAAACCGATATTTGTAGAAAAAGCAGAAAAAAGCAAGAGATCAAGCGCACGTTATCCAAAACCATTAAAGCCGTTACAACTTATATAATAGCCAATTCCGCCAAAAAAGTCAAAGAGGCTTCAAAAGCCCCCGATCTCTTCGTCCATCCACCGGTGCTAGTTAATAGCTGAATCTGGTATTACTCAACTACCCATCCTGTAGTAACCCCAACTTTTTTCCTCATCCCCTCTGCTCTGCTACCTTTTTCATGTTCAGCAAGCTGATCATAATTAAGGTTCGCTCCTTTGCTCCTCTCTGCCCTCAACTCCTCTGTGAATGACTTGGCAACCTTAAGCATCGCATCTTCGCCAGGATTAACAATATTGCTACGGTTGACAATATTCTGCATAATTTTTTCAGCAACCTCCTTAGATTTATTCATCTCAGGCGCTCCCTTTTGGAACTGGATATCATTAATAGCTGGCAACATGTTTTTTAACTGCTGCAACATGGTTATTGGTCTCCAGGCCTGCTGGCCATCATCAATGTGAGCGGCATAAATACCAGAGTTAGGACCATTTATCTGATCTCTCCACAACGCATTCTTATCAGGTTGATTCTGTCCAATTTCTTCTATTGAGTAGAATTCCTTATTAGCATCATTGATAACACCCATAACCTTTACAGCATTTTCCATTACCTTCGTAAGTTTGAAGTTCTCCCTGATAATATCAGCACCACCGTCTAGATCAGCATTCGCTAGGTCGAGAACACAATATTTTCTGTAAAACTCATCCTTAGCCATCCTGCCATTATTCAAATCCTCCACATCATTAACATAGGCTTTCAACTCAAGCACAGCCGCATCGCCTCCAAGAATGAGCTTTAAATCGGCATCATTGAAAACTTTGAACGGATATTTCAAAGACCCTATGTATTCAGGATTAGAGATAAATCCATGACAAACTCTTTGTGCTATGTCTTTGAGCTTAGCCGACATTTCCGTGGCAAAGGCTGGCTTTAGATTCTCTACACTAGCTGTTTGCAGGTGAGGAGTTGCTCCAGCGTTTGCAGCCATTTTTACACCGATATAGCCAGCCAATCCCTTAAAATCATGCCCATTCTGCAAACGATTCCCTTCCATTGACTGGTCTACTTGCTCAAGGCTCCAGTTTTGATATTTCAACTTAGTAGCAGGCCAAGTTGAGATAGCTATCAACAACCCCCTCACATTTTCAAGATGCATATTACGCTCCTCCCCAACTATTGCGTCATTCCTCTGATATTGTTGGTTAGCAATCGATGCAAGTAATTCTTGCGGATTCACCTGACCACCAGCAAAAATATCAACTTTATTAGCGTTCAGGGCGTTCAGACTGATAATGCCTTTTATTATACGTCCAACATCTGGGTTTGGAGCTTGCGGATTTCTTACTATATCCACAGCATTCCTACCAGCCTCGCCAAACAACAACATAGGATCTCTTTCAACTATTTTGCCCATAATCTTCTTAGAATCCAGTCCACCTTCTTGCTTTACTTTGAGCATGACTTCACTTGCAGTGCCAACATACATTGTTTGCTTGGCTGCATTGGTGAGAACATCTATCACGCTAGTATCCTTTATGCATTTGCGATATATTTTCGCTATCTCTATATCTTTTTGCATGCCATCAATCTGCCTTTGTAGCTCCAAACCTCCAACACTTTGTGGATCAACCCCTCCCTCTGCCGGGAACAAATTTAGTATATTTCTAGTCGCAGCAATAACCTCATTATTCGTCACCTCCAGTACGTCAACCTTACCGTACAAAGCACTCAAAGCCTCTCTGCTTTCCATATAACGAGCAATAGATGCTACAAAATACAATAACGCCCCCACAACCCTAATAAACAGACCAAGCTGAGTACCATTCTTAATTTTGTCTTGTTCAGCAGCCATGTAATTCATGGCATGATTCACAGCAGTAACAAAATCTTTTTCAGTAGCACGCAAATCAAAAGCATCCTGTTTACCTAAACCTTCAAAAGTATCAAACAACATATTCATAACTGTGTTGCTTAAGGCATTATCGTTGATACCATGAGTCAAAGTGGAATTCTGCTCAATATACTCAGTGATTTTAATGCCAAGATCTCTCCCAGTCTTCTCGATCGAAGCAGCTTTGTACTCTCGTTCATCTTCATACAACTCCACTCCTTCTTTTACAATGCAGAGGTAATTAGGAGTCATCATGGCATTCTTACCACGTAAACGACCTTCAAACTGCTTTCTTGCTGATGGGTCATTGAGCTTGTCGTTTTTATCCGAAATTATGCATCTCAGATTTTGTAGATCAGGGTTATTAAAACCTGTCAGAATGCTTGGGTCATTGCTTATGCTTTCTGATGCAATACCAAGTTTAAGCTTGTTCTTTGCAATCTCACTCGAGTAATTTGCTCCTGCAACATATTGAGGCTCTTCTAAGGTATCAGCATTGAATGGGTTCAAAGCTTCAATCGCCCTCTTCCCACTACGAACTTTTGGCTGATAATCTTGATCCCGCAGCTTGTTCTTGCGTTGTTCTGAAAATCCTGTGAAAACTTTATCAGCTATAATTCCTTCATTCTGCTCTAGAGTCTTATCGAACCACAATTGCTGACAATTTTTCTTAGCAAATACCACCATTTTATTTGCGCCCTCTAGCTCATTCTCTCCAGTCAGCCCAAGACCCCAATAGTATTGTTTGAATACCCCTTGGTCTGCATGCCAATTATTTACTATCCTGCCTTTATTCTTTAAACCTTCTTGACCTATTAGATCATCAGCGAGCGCCATGATTTTCGTTGTGTCTAAGACTATATCGGCCAATGCCACCGCACTATCTTTGTCTATACCAATAGGATTAGTGTCTCTATTATAGGTCAATAAGGTGATCAACTTATTCCTCATCTCACCATCTCCAAGCATCGCTCGTGCTGATACAGATAACTCGCCGGTAAGAGCCCCCAGGTCATGGAAGCGACGTTCATCAAGGTAGCCAGCCCGACCGTACTTATTCATGATTACGTCGAGTCTATTGTGTTGCTCAGCCTCAGTGGCACTAAATCCAGCTATGATTGCAAGGGCCATATCAATATTATTGTGCATAGTAGTAACCACTGGAGCATGCCTTAACCCCTGAGCCATGCGCTTAGCAATCATTTGAACTTCTAGCTTAAGCTCTGGGTTGCCTGACACATTGATACCGTGCTCCTTTGCCCTTTTGATCAGCTTAATTTCTATCTCCTTGAGATATTTTTCGTTCAAACCATTTTGGTAAGATTGATAGGTGTTAAGATCTGGGTTTATATCGCCACCCATACTAACAGCCTTATAAATTATATTCATATCAAAGCTGGCTTTGTTGTGATAGAATTCCCCCTTGTTGCCCAGTGGATGAAATGGCTCGATATCTTGAGCAGGTGCTGGAACAAGAGGTTCCGGGTTTGCATCAAGATCCCGATGGTTCCCTTCGCCGCTTTTGAACATCCGAACGATTGGATCATCATGAATTAAATAGGTCCTACCGATCATAGTCTGATTGACCTTAGCGACGTTCACTGCATCTTCAAAATTCCCCACATATGTTATGGACTTCTCAAAACTTGGTAGCTGCACGTCCCATCTTGCTAAATTAAGTAATTTTTCCTTATCGCCGTTTCCAGGTATGACCGCATTTTTATAGTTATCCTTTCCGTTTACCACATATAAGCTCTCGCCATAGGCAGCCATAATATTATCTGGAGCTTTTATATCAATAAGAATAGCAACTTTACGATACATCCACTCTTTCCACGAAACACTTCTACCAGATTCGCTATCCATTTGCTCTCTGGACTTAGTCACCACTTGATGCTCTGCTGACGGCACGGCATAGCCTTGTTTAATCTTCTCTTCCTTCGTCATACTGGCGATTGTATCAAAGGGCCGCGTTATTATGCTATGTAGGGCCTTGGTTGGAGTGGCGGTAGAATATATATTTTTATGATCCTTTGCTAACTCTTGCGCAGCTCTATATGTCCGCTCATTTGCAACCAAAAGATGAGCCTCGTCATGTTGAACTACAAGATTGCCTCCTGTATCTCTTAAAACTTGCTTCAGTTCCGCAAATTTCACAGGATCTGCAAGAAGATCTTGGGTAGTACCGACGATGATTTCTTTTTGAGCATCACCCACAATATTATCCTTTCCACCAACGAACTTATCCATAAAATTCCCAGGTAATAATTTCTTGAAATCTCCCAACAATTGAGTGCGTAGAGTTTCATTTGGCACAGTAATGACACCCTTAACCCCAGCTAACCCTTCAACGAGTGCTTGTAAAGCGAGAGTAAATGACTTACCAGATCCTGTAGTCATATTGATCTCAGCGTTTTGCTGATATTTATCGTCAGAAAATATATGATACCATTTTCTTTGTGACGCTAAATGATCTATGAATTTCTTTAGATTGGCTATGTGAAGCTTATATAGGTCTACCTTGCTAGGGCCACCAATCTCATAATCAAGGTTATCCTTACCTTTGACGTTGCTAGCAAACTTCCATTCACCCTTTTGATCCTTCTCCATTTTCCAGGTTTTTCCTGCAAGCATTGTTTTCAGATCAGCCCCTCTATAATCTGCAAGATCTTTGACAAGAGGAGTCTTGGTAGGAATCTCTGGATCAAAAGTAATAATGAATTCTCCTTGTTTATCCGGATTCTGCTTAAATTGAGCTACAGCGACTACACCACCTCCGAGTTGCAAATTCACCGGAACCTCATTCCCAACTATTTCTGGTAGAGGAACAGCTGCTATATCAGTCAGTTGCTTTTCTAGCGTTCTTTGCCCGCCAGGGGAGTAGTTCTTGAGCATATCTATACTCTGGTATGCAAAAAATACATCTTTTGCATATTTTATCATATCATTTCTAGATGCTTCTAATAGTCTTGCCATGTTATCCTCTTATTACTATCAATTTATCAGTTGCTCCAATTTTACCATATATGTAAAAAATATATTATCA
>CAIOSF010000227.1 GCA_903860855.1 uncultured Alphaproteobacteria bacterium
CGGCGGCGTTGAGCACGAACTATCAGTTGGGCATCGGCGAGAAAAGAAGGGCAATAGCTGAGACAGCACTAGAAATTGCCGGAGACATTGGCTGGAATAAGCACGACCTACCATTTCTAATTGAAACAAGAATGCAAATAGCTCAGGGTTCTGTAAACCTATATTTCCAAAGTAAGATTGATATAGTATCAGAGATACTATATCAGTTTGATTCATTGATGCTACAAAGAACCGATCTTCAAAATATCGATAAAATGCACCTTAAGGTATTAGCATTGCTATCAACCAGATTTCGGGAAATGTTACCAATCAGGAGATATCTTGAAAGGATCACCTCATTCTTATCCCTACCATATAATCTGCCACATGCCGCAAAATTTGCCTGGAAGCTTGCGGATACAATCTGGTTGGCTGCAGGCGATAAATCGACAGACTATAATTACTACAGCAAGAGATCAATTCTCTCTGGTGTTTATAGTAGTTCATTGCTCTATTTTCTTAACGACGACTCCAAACACATTGAAGATACCATATCATTCATCAAATGCCAGCTAGCTGGCATTGTTAAGATAGCGAAACTCAAAAGATCTATTATGGGCTTAAAGCAAATACCATAGTTGTAAATTTCACCATTTTCATATATATATTTAGCCTTCATGACAAGTCTATTGGCGCTCAAAGATATATATGAAAATAGATGCAATTAGCATAAGAGTTGGCAATGTCCTGGTTTATGAGGGTAAACTTTGGGTTGTACTAAAAACGATGCACACTCAGCCAGGCAAAGGCGGAGCTTATATGCAGATCGAAATGAAGGAAATAAAAGGTGGAACGAAAACAAACGTACGCTTCCGTAGTAGTGAAAGTGTTGAAAAAGCTCATCTAGAGACTGCATCATACCAGTTTCTGTATATAGATGGTGATGACATAGCTGTCATGGACAATACGAGCTTCGAACAAATGAGCATACCTAAAGAAATGTTAGGAGATCAATTACCATTTTTGCAAGATGGTATGCAGCTTATAATTGAATTACATGATATATCACCAGTTACAGTCAAGCTCCCTGATACAGTAGTGGAAACAATAGCTGAGTGTGAAGCTGTGATTAAAGGACAGACCGCAGCATCATCTTATAAACCAGCAGTTTTGAGCAATGGTGTCCGCATCACAGTTCCACCCTTTATCGAAATTGGTGACAAAGTAATAGTAAAGGTTGAAACACAAGAGTATGTAGAGAGGGCAAAATAATCGGCCTATGTTAGCAAAACCGAAAAGAGAGTGGGGGGAATTAGTAATGTTTGTAGTGATAAAATTATGGCAATGAGCGAAAATAAACTAAGAAGTATACTAGAATTAGCCTTTATTGGTGATGAGGTGATCATTCAGGATCTGGCTGGTGATGGCGATCATTATGAAGTCGAGATCCGCAGCAGCACCCGCTTTAGGGGTTTATCTCTGATAGAACAGCATAGACTAGTATACAAAGCTCTAGAGGCTCATGCCCTTCATGCCATAAAAATCAAAACAACAGCTATTGGTTAAAGCCTGCATGCCATCGCCTATTACTCACCTATTTCCTCATAGCTTTTGCCCTCTTCTTTGTCCAGGTTTTAACTTTATTCGCTATATAGCAGTTGTATAGGGAATTTATTCACACTTATTTACGCTTATGAGAAAAATCATACAAAATATGGCCCAATGGCAAAAGGTTATGCTTGGCATGGTGTTGGGCATGGCTTTTGGCTTCTTTCTTCCTTATGAGGCAATAAAATTTGAGTTTCTTGGTACAATCTTCGTCCATTTAATCAAAATGGTTACAGTACCAATGATATTCTTTACCATAATATATGGTATAACGAGTTTTGAAAGCCATAGAGGATTATATCGTATTAGCGTCAAAGCCATATCGACTTTTCTCATCACAGCCGCATTCGCCGTAACAATAGGCTTGGTCTGCTCTACCATCATCCAGCCAGGCATCAATGATGGTGACTCTCGCATGGTTGAGATGCTACAAAATGCCCAGAATAACTTCTCTGGTTCTAACAATAAAAAGGATCTACTAACTATATTGCTTGGTATTATACCAACAAACATTTTCAGCTCGTTCGCGGAAGGAAATATCCTTCATGTGATATTGTTTGCCATACTTCTAGGAGTAGTAATGAACAGCAAAAGAGATCAGTGTGAGGGGATCATCTCCATATGCCATCAGGCCGCTCAGCTTATGTTCAAAATGATAGAGATGGTGATGAAGATAGCTCCAATAGGGGTATTTGGTTACATGGCAGCTCTTGTTGGTAGTGAAGGGCTTGATGTTATTCTGATATTGGGCAAACTAATCATCACCATATTCGTTGGCTGCTTTGTTCAATATATTTTCTTTGGCGTACTACTTATCGTTTGGGGAAGGTTATCACCTCTACCATTCTATAAAAAAATCATTGGTCCCCAGCTCATAGCCTTGTCTACTAGCAGCTCAAAGGCAACCCTAGTTCCAATGATGAAGGTAGTAGAAAATGAGATGGGGGTATCTAGGCAAAGCAGCCGATTCTTACTGCCATTATCATCAGCACTCAATATGGATGGCGGAGCGATATATCAGGCATCTTGTGCAATCTTCTTTAGCCAACTTCTTGGAATACAACTTGCATGGGTCGATTATGCTACTCTAATTGTGCTATGCACCATAGCGTCGATAGGGGGCGCAGGTATACCTGGAGGAGTACTGCTCTTTTTGGGGATGGTCTTGACATCAATTGGGGTGCCAATTGAAGGAGTCCTGTTGATTGCTAGCATTGACCGAATACTAGATATGGCCACCACAGTGATCAATGTTACCGGCGATGCTTGCGTTACCGTGCTGATTGATCGCTCTGAGGGAACGCTAAACCAAAAAACCTATAATGCACGATCAACTAATTGATGCTGTTTTGATAGTAAATCTGGAAAGATTTATGCGAGATGGTAATAATAGTTAATGCACCAATAGCATTAGATTAGCCGCTCATTTCTTAGGTATTGCTGCAAATGGCGAGAAGAGAACCGTAATAGGATATAAATAGGATAATAACAGGACTATAGAATATAATTATCCATTCTTTAGGATGTAATAATCATACTTATCTTTATCTATAAATGGACAATAGAGTTTGTTGATAACATATTTGAGAAGTCTGATGACAAATCAGTTATATTTGAATGATACCTATTTACTTGAATCTCCTGCCAGTATCATAGCTATAGATAAAGATGAAAAAGGGTTTTACATCGTTTTAGACCAAACAATTTTTTATCCCCAAGGTGGTGGACAGCCTGCAGATCAGGGGTTGATTGCGATAAATGGTATTGGTGATATAGCCATATTTTTTGTTAGGCGAGTTGAACAGGAAATCCGCCATTATGCCACGGATATTGAGGGCGTGCAGCAAGGTGTGAATATGATAGGCAGGGATGTTATCTGTAAAATCGATCGAGCCGGTCGCATGCTGAATGCCAAGTATCATACCGCAGCTCACTTACTTGGCAATGTTATAGAGGTAATTAATCCGAATGTAAAAGCAGTTAAGGGGCACTCTTTTCCGAATGAAGCGTACGTGGAGTTTGTCAGTTCGGATTTAAGTCATAGTGACATTATAAACAAAGATACAGTTCAAGAGGTACTGACAAAAGCGACAATGAGCAGCTTGACAATCAAAGCTTTTGCAATGTTACCGGCTGAATTCGAGCAAAAGTTCTATAAACTACCTTATCCAGCGCCAAGCAATAAAGTTTTTCGAGCTGTGCAAATCGGCCATTATGATCCAGTTCCCTGTGGTGGAACTCACTTGCGTGAGTTTGCGGAAGTTGGTGATATTTCTATTCGCAAAATACATAATAAGAATGGTCGAGTTAAGATTTCATATGATGTGAAATGAGATTTGTTTCGTTAATTGATACAAGATCAAATAGTATAATTACTATCGATGCGAATGCACTGATGTTACGCCTTGAGATAGATGATATAGTGAAAGAAACGCGGCTAAAAGCCTATCATGCAGCGATATTATATGAGCTTTTCTATATACATCCTAATTATCTATCTTATGGCGAGATCACAAAAATCCTAAAAGATCATCATCTCATGATATCAGACCTAACCAGAATGCATAGAAAACTTTCTGAAGTACGCAGCGTCTTACAATTTTTTCACCCAAGTTTGCAGGAGGTACTTCTCAATAATAGGAGTGTCGGTTATAGCTTGCCGCTACAGTTCAAGAATATTCGTCAGCTGGAATCGAAAAATACAATCAAATTCAAGAATCAAAAAATTGCTGAGAATATGAGGAAGATTATCAATCTTATCAATGATGCTATAGAGCTTACGGCCGGTAGCAAGGTGATCCTCTGTGCCCAAGGTTTTATGCTGAACCGTGATTCTTGCCGTCAAATTTTGGTCGATAAAGTTGCTGATTTTAACAAATCTTCAGATATTATCCTGAAAGAAATGCGTGTTCATGATGCTGATTTTATAGGTTTGAGGGCACAATATTTTTTTGCAAAGCTTAAAACATATGTCGGACTTGCCAGAGTTTCTGAATACGCTATTTCTGAAGTTCAGTGGCTTGATTGGTTCAAGCAAGAGGTTTGGATGCTTTTTGAAGATCTGCAGAGGCTGATTAAGATGACGGAATGATAATACCCCTGGCAGCTATGAAAGTTTTTAAGTCGCTTTGTTAACAGTGCCATTATACGTTGAATCAAAACCATTTAGTGCGCTAGAATGGATCGATGGTATAGAAGGTGGTTTTGTGATGGAGCTTTGAGTTTTACATCAAAATATATACAATGCCTCGGTATAATAAGTGCGCATAGGCATAGACCGGACATGACGAAATATTATAATGAAGTGAGCCCTAGCCCAGATTTCACTAAACTTGAGACGGAAATTCAGGCATATTGGCAACAAAATAACATATTTGATGCCTCGATTCGAGGTGATAAGGAATTTGTTTTCTATGATGGTCCTCCATTCGCAAATGGCTTGCCCCACTATGGCCATCTGCTCAGTGGCTTCATAAAAGACTTATTCGGCCGCTACCAAACAATGAAAGGCAAAAAGGTTGAGAGAAGGTTTGGCTGGGATTGCCA
>CAIOSF010000228.1 GCA_903860855.1 uncultured Alphaproteobacteria bacterium
ATGATTTTTAGCATAAAGCAATATGACGGATCAATCTGTAATATTTGGTATTATGCTACATACTAATGATATGCTGCAGGTCTGTCATGAAATATATAGATGATTTGTAAGTAGTAGCAGTTGCTGAATTAAATAAAATATAGTGAGAGAAGAGCGACGCCTACTGAATATAGTCTGTGAATCCAAGGGATTAACAGATACACCTCGAACCCTGCTGCGGAGCGCTTCGTCGCATAGCATTGTCGAGCGATGAAGCAATGCTATGGATAAGCTGAAAGCGAAGTCAAAGCGGCAGTAGTTAAAAGCGGAAGTTGGCATAATTCCGCTAAATTACGACGATTTCATCAAAAAATCGTCAACTTATGGTAAAGAAAAATACAATCTTGAGTAAAAAACACTAGACATAGCAGATCTGCATCCTCTATCATTGATTGTATAGCTTCAGTTATTGAACACTGAACCAATTAACAAAATCATGGGAAGAGCTTATGGCAATGTATAGAGTAGCAGCCGAGTATATCAAATACCCAACATATGTAGCGACAACGGATCAAAGAGGGTTTACCTTTAAGACAGTAGATACCGATTCACCAGTGCAGACCATTGGTTATCAGTGCCAATTACAGGCTCCAACACCGTCAGTAGAGTGGACGACGGCAGTCATGGGAACTTCTGTAACGCTCACCCCAGCATCACCTACCTGGTCATCCGGAGGAGGATGGTCATCTTACAAACAACGCCAACTCTCCCGGCCTGACGATTCAGGGAACCCTGTCACTCACGACTGTGCCGACTGGAACATACACATTAATCTGCGAATCATGGGATCAATTCACCAATCCAATCGTTACCGGCGCCCCTGCCCCTTCAATATCAACGCAAACATTTTATGTCGATGCTCTCACAACCCCAACAATCAGTCCAACAACGGCGACTCTCCAGGTGGGGGCAACCCAGCAATTCACCTGCGGTGGCTTTACCAGCTACATGCCAGTTTCAGCCATTACATACTCAGCATACAGCAGCACAGGAGGAAGTGGGACAGCTCCAAACGGATCTATTAATCCTACCACCGGATTATATACAGCACCCAACGCAACCGGTCTTACGGACGATATAACATGTTCGGTGACCTATGGAGGTCCAAACTACACTTTAGATGGAGGATCTGGTATAAATTATACCACAACCCTAACATCCAATCCAACAACCGCAACGGTATCTGGACCAACAGTAACATTGACTCCTAGCTCCCCCATGTCTATCCAATACACACCGGTAGGGGCTTCCACACATCAACGGTAGTATGCTCAGGATCAGAGAACAGCGGCTTTAATGTTGTAAATTAACTGACGCACAATATTTGCCTCCCGAAGCAAAGGAAGAAGAATTGAGTAGGTTGGCAAAGAACTTTTATTTAGATATTCATCTGAATGATATGGAATACAGCTATACCATGACAGATGGTAGCCTCCTGGTGAGGTTATTGACGAAGCCTCACTGCATAGCTTTATTGGCCCTCTGATCACAAAATAGTTTTTACATATGATCAAAGAGCTATACAAGAGTTGGGTGATAATGGCTAGGGTTGAATTATATAAAAGAGAATCTGTAAAAGTAACACTAATGACGAGCATAGAGCAAAACACTAGGCAAAGTGCACGGGTTGTACCGATAGACTTCTTTGTTGCATCATATAAGTATCCAGCTAGATAGTCATGATAGTCCTCAACTCTATCAGCACACCATCCAATATCAGCCTCATATTCATAGCCAATAGTGGCGCTATCATGCATCTCACCATTAGATTTACTCTCAATCTCATCAACTGCCCCATCAACCCCACCCTTTAGGCTAGACCTTAAATCAAGTTTTAAATCAGATTCCTCCCTAGACCTTAGGCTATGACTAGCATCATCAGAATGCGTCAATATATAATAACCATATAATACTTCCAACATATGGTATAATATATATAC
>CAIOSF010000229.1 GCA_903860855.1 uncultured Alphaproteobacteria bacterium
GAATATGGTATTAATGGGTTGTTTATAGGAGTACCAATCATCATCGGAGCTAATGGAGTGGAAAAGGTTATCGAACTTAATCTTAGTGCTGAAGAAAGAGCGATTTTTGATAAGTCAGTGGTCGCAGTAAAAGAACTGATCCAAGCTTTAAAATAAGATGATAGCAAGGAGTCTTGCTATAGCAAGACTCCTCATCAATTACAAAGCGAAGATTGTTTAACCTTTTGACGTTATTTTGCCTGCTATATGAACATAGCATGTTAAATTTAAGTTAACACATATCGATAAGCATATCGTTTTATCCTTGTGATCACTAACTAACCTAGAGTGATCTAGGGTTGGCTATATGTTTTCATCTTGCTATATTACAAAAAGATGATATAACCATTTCATACTATATGCAGTGTGTAACGGTTATATCATCAATTTAAAACGAATATGTGGGAGGTGTTGTCATGCAAAATCCAGGGAAAAAAGTACATTTTAGTACACAAGAGCTCAAAGAACGGACCGAGCAAGAACTTGAGTTGTTTGGAAAAATCAGCAATGAGTTGAGGAAAGAGGAGCCTGAAAGCAACGTGTATGAACGCGCAGAGCGCGCACTTGATAAGTTTGAGAATGCAAGAGATCAGAGCTGGCCAGGATTCAAGTTTGGCCCAATGGATTATCTTGATCTTTCAATCGGCACACAAGATCACCTCAAAACACCCACTCTTAAGATCGTGAAACTTGATCATCATGATAGTGGCGGCGAGCTTAATATTAATAGCAGCAAGTTATTTGTGCGCCGGAGCATAGATTTATTAAAAAAGGAAGGGAAAAACAACCAAGATCATGACAACCATCTAAAAGACCACATATATGGTGAGTTAAAATCTGCTAAGTCTAGTTTTGGACCGAGCAAGAAGTTACCATTTAACTCTAATGAATCTGCATTATTAGACTTCACTCCCTCCCCTGGGCAGATCCTTGATAAACCTAACACATTACAAAAAGTAACATCTCTTACTAATCCCACATTACTAATACAATACGAAGAACATAAATCTGGTCATTATGATGACTTGCAGTGGCCTAAAGTCTACGATTAAATACACACAAAGAGCTCTATCATGGTAACCACAATACCATCAATGATGGTAATAGTTATATAGAATAGCAAGTCCCAATCTATACTACATCGACTTAAGGTAAATATTCGTTGCCGCTTACATGATTGCAGATATATAATCTGCCAATCTTGTAAGTATTATATATAACACAGCTAATGCACTTTACTAAGCCAAAGGCAATATTATTTGATTGGGACAACACTCTGGTCATATCAAGGAGTATCATGTATCAAGCCTTGAACGCAGCCATCAAACAGATGGACCTGGATCCAAATCTTTTATCATCGCAGCAATTTCATGACTCTCGCCATTTTTCCATTCGCGATGCTTTTCCTCGTATTTTTGGCGATACATGGGAAGAGGCATTTAAAATCTACGATGAACATTTTCGTGCAATCCATCTAGGCCAAATCCTTCTGATGCCTGAAGTAATGGAATTTCTGAAACTGATGCAAAAAGATGGCATACCAATGTCCATAGTGAGCAATAAGGATGGCCCCTACCTAAGGCAAGAGGCCGAAAAATTTGGTATTACAAAATATTTTTACCGTATCATTGGCTCTTATGATACTAATGCCGATAAGCCATCGGCAGAACCAGTAAAGACAGCAATCGTCGGCATGGATATAGATAAATGCGATCATAACGTATGGTTCATTGGTGACAGCATCGTCGATCTCCAATGTGCCCAAAACAGCGGTTGTCTACCCATACTATTCGGTGAAAACTCCGATGACATTGAGGAGGCAAACAAACGGGGCCTGAAGCACCTGCAGGCGGTTGACTTTGATCAATTAAAGAGCATTTACTTAAGTATCAGAGCCCGTTGATGAAATTTGGGTAGATTTTTTCTATTTGCCATCATCTTTATTCAAATAATCAAGATAAAGCACCAAACGAACCAGAAGGAAGCCACATGAAATTTTGATTTCCAATGCGGCGCTATAGAATTCACAAGCATGATTGTGTACAATAGACCAGGTTATTCATGCGTTATATAATATGCCGTAGAAGAATATAGCATGATGAACTGGACAAGGGGTTGGTGATGATACATAGCCATGAGCAAAACAATAGCTACGCACAAAAAGTACCAATAGCCAAATGACGATAGATAGTAAGTTAATTGCTAAGATGATAACAGACGGTGAGCTAATCTTTGTCCTGCAAATTGCTCTACTTTGTCTCACAACTTTTGTTGTTTTGTTTATAGCACGCCTTTTGATCAAAAAAAGACTAAAAAAACTCGACAATACAGACGATAATACCATTAATAGAGACGAGAGCATCCTCAATGGAGACGAGCACTATTGGCAAAAAAGCATATTAAGCGTTGCCAACTTACCATTAAGTCTGGCTATTGTGACGGTTGGCCTAACTAGCACGGCAGCATTGGTAGCAAGACATTATTCCTTGTCAGCATTAGTATCGATAGAATCCGTTCGCGCTATATGCATCATAATCCTAACCACTTGGTTTCTCTCTAGGATCACAGGAAAAATCGAGCCATATCTCGCAACTCAACGCAAATACAAAATTGATAAAGCTAGCGCTGATACCATTGTAAAGCTTATAACAGTCACAATATTTCTGAGTGGTTTTCTTGCCCTACTTGATGCTATTGGCTTCAGCATTCAAACCATCCTAGCTTTCGGCGGTCTGAGCAGTGTGATCTTGGGTTTAGCAGCAAAAGATTTCATAGCAGGGCTGTACGGGACATTCATTATCTATTTCGACAAACCTTTTGTTGTGGGAGATACAATTAGGATTAATATCGATAAAGTCAATACGACAGAGGGAGTAGTTGAAAAAATAACATGGCGCCTAACTCAGCTTCGAGCTCTGGACAAAAAAGCCGTATTTATCCCCAACTCCCAATTTTCTTCAATATTAGTAGAGAATGCCACTCGCTCATCCTATCACAAGTTGATGTTACACCTTGATATAGCCTATGGTAATCAATCTAATCATATAAAAGATATAATAAGCAAAGTCGTGCAAAGCTTGCATAAACTTGACTCATGCATCAGTGGTAATGATACTATGGTCGAGCTATATGCCTTGAGCGAAGCCAGAATCGGAGTTAAGATTTCACTATTTTTATACTACTCACCTGATAAACCAAAACGACTTAGAGAGATGAAGAGTACTGTCACCGTCGCGGTTTGCAGTACTATGAATGATCTTGGCCTGAGATTTACTGGGAAGATAGAGGGGTAACGTCTCGTATCTAAATCTTGATAACACTATGATATTTTACTAACTCACCTTACGCAAGCGCTGAAAAATAAGAAAAGAATTGATAGAAATAAGCAAGTCTATGATGCAATAATACCAAGTTCCCACATGAAATGGACGGAGTCAAATGCAATAGACAAGCCGCAGGTGAAGTCAAATTAGCTCTGATAAAGCGACGAGATTTTTGGGTAAATACTCCCGAAATACTGGCATAATTTATATTTACTTGCAAATATTCAATAGTAGATTGAATTTATATATCTCCTATATAGGCAACCACCACACTCATTATCAAAATAGAATTGGCAAAATAAACCAACCTGTATACAATGTGCAATTATTCAGTGTATAAAGTTCCAAAAGGCTATTTTTGCTATATGATAAAAGCTAAAGGAAGACCTCTTTCACCTCACCTGACTATATATAAACCCCAGATAACTTCGGTTATGTCTATAGTTAATAGAATTACCGGAGTCGTGTTCTTCATGGGGTTGGCCATAGTGCTTTGGACAATTATTTTGCATCTAACTTCTTGTGATTGCGTCCTAACCATCCTACGCACTGCTTCTTTTACTCTAATCGGCAAGCTTATGGTTTTCGTCTGGATCTATAGTATGATGATCCATACATGTGGTGGTATCCGTTATCTTTTTTGGAGTTGCGGTAAGGGATTTGAGTTGAAACAGGTTGAAACTTCAGGATATGCAATTCTCATTGTGGCTTTTGTTATTGCCCTGAGCGTGATGCTCATTTGAGGTTCATTTTAGGCTGACGTCTGAAAGACCGATTTTTAAGAGGAGAGATATGGTAATTCTAACTTATTTTAGGAAACTCAATGAAAAATGCAACTAGTATCTATATAAGACAAAGAGTTACAGGATTGCTCCTTATACCTCTTGCCATCTGGTTTTCTTTTATAGTTCGACATCTCTTTCTGATAACATCAGATCATTCTGATGTTATCAGAGATATATTAGATTCTCCCAGCCAGCTTACGGCTTTTGTTTTATTCGCTTCTTTTGGCCTTTACCATGGATACCTAGGCCTATCGAACATAATCGATGACTATGTTCACTGCAAAGTCGGTAATAAAGTTATGAGAACGATGCTATTTCTATTCTCTGTTATAACTCTCGTTGCCTTTATAACGCTAATGCTACGCGCCCATATCTCATCATAATATCTAACATCGTCATCATAACTAAATTAAGGTTAAACACAGGAGCATAAATGTCTGCATATTCAATCATTGATCATCACCACGACGTAATCATTGTAGGAGCTGGTGGTGCCGGCCTCAGAGCAGCCTTGGGGATGTCAGAAAGAGGTCTAAAAACGGCCTGTATCACCAAAGTCTTCCCAACTCGTAGCCATACCGTCGCGGCCCAAGGTGGTATAAGCGCAGCTCTAGGTAATATGGGAGAGGATGATTGGCGCTGGCACATGTATGACACTGTTAAAGGTTCTGATTGGCTTGGTGATCAAGATTCAATCGAATATATGTGCAGGAATGCATGCGATGCAGTTATAGAGCTTGAGCATTATGGCGTACCCTTCTCTCGTAATAGTGAAGGCAAGATTTATCAAAGGCCTTTTGGCGGAATGACCACTCACTACGGAGAGGGAGCGGCCGCTCAACGCACCTGCGCTGCAGCTGATCGTACTGGTCATGCTATTTTGCATACCCTATACCAACAATGCTTGCGGCACAATACGGAGTTCTTTGTCGAATACTTTGCTCTCGATCTCATGATGTCGCAAGACGGTGGCTGCCGCGGCATCACGGCTTATTCCATGGAAGATGGTACTCTCCATAGATTTAGTGCATCGATGGTTGTGCTGGCAACTGGAGGCTACGGCCGCGCTTATTTTTCAGCTACATCGGCCCACACATGCACTGGTGACGGAAACGGCATGGTTCTCAGAGCTGGATTGAGCCTACAAGATATGGAGTTCGTCCAATTCCATCCCACAGGCATATATGGTGCTGGCTGCTTGATAAGCGAGGGAGTCAGGGGAGAAGGAGGTTATCTCGTCAATAGCAACGGCGAAAAATTCATGGAAAGATATGCCCCTCATGCAAAAGATTTAGCGTCTCGTGATGTGGTAAGCCGAGCTATAGCCATGGAAATAAGAGAAGGTAGAGGATGCGGACCAAATAAAGATTACGTTCATTTGGCCATAAGTCATATCGATAAAAAAACGATAGACGAAAGACTACCTGGCATTTCGGACTTAGCTCGCATATTCGCCGGTGTTGATGTCCACAAGGATCCAATACCAGTACAACCCACCGTTCATTATACAATGGGAGGCATACCAACAAACTATCATGGAGAAGTTATCAATAGGACGAACGACACTCTCTCAATCGTTCATGGGTTGATGGCCATAGGGGAAGCCGCCTGCATCTCAGTCCATGGGGCTAATCGCCTTGGCTCTAACTCCCTCTTAGATTTGATCGTATTTGGCAGATCAGCAGCCATTAGAGCCGCCGAAGTGGTTGAGAAGGATAAAAAATTCAACTTAACATCAGGAGATGGGGAAGAATCATTTGCGAGATTTGATCGTATCAGAACCTCTAAGGGATTCCTATCATCTTCAAAAATCAGAAAGAATATGCAGAACACCATGCAACATTATGCTTCTGTCTTCCGCACAGAATCAATTTTATCTAAAGGCTGCCAAAAGATGCTTGATATCTATAAGTCATATGGTGATATGAACATCACTGACCGTGAGTTGATTTGGAATAGTGATCTAGTTGAGGCGCTAGAACTAGATAATTTACGGGGCCAAGCCATGGTAACGATTGCTTCAGCCCTAAATAGGACAGAAAGTAGAGGAGCTCATGCCAGAGAAGACTATCCAGAAAGAGATGATGTTAATTGGCTAAAGCATACGATGATCAGAATTGATAATCAGAGTGGGAAAACAGATATAGATTATCGACCTGTTACACTGAAACCTAGA
>CAIOSF010000230.1 GCA_903860855.1 uncultured Alphaproteobacteria bacterium
ATTATAAATAGGCCACGAATCCAAACGGGATGAATTAGGTACTACAAACCGATCGAAGAGCAACGAACAACTCAGTAATAATTAAAAGCGGGAACTTGGTATAACTTGTTTATATACATATCTCAGCTTGTTCTATTTGCCGATATTAGGCAACTGAAAATCACCCCCCGTACCCCCGTAAATCCTCATATCAGTGTCTCTACGTTGTTTGTGGCTGTAATGAATCAGCTATGACCCGCAGCTCATACAAACTCATGCTATCTTGAGCATGAATAGCTGATATAACCTTCTTCATAGAGGCCTCCTCAATTTGCCTTACCCTTTCTCTTGAAATTGCATACTTCGCAGCTAAATCGTCAAGAATAACGCTATCGTTCGCTAACTTGCGGGAACAAAATATATCCCTCTCCCTATCATTCAACTTACTGATAGCACACCGCAGCATCAGCTTCCGCCTCAGCCCTTCTTCATGATCAGCTATAGTGTTATCATGAGTATCATAAGTATCGCTTATGGTATCAGAAAACTGAACCTCGCTATCCTCGTCCACCTTAGCATCAAGAGATAGCAAATAACGAGATGTACTGTGTTCTATTTTTTCCTTGTTATACTCTAGAGAATTGATCTGTGCCTTTGTCTTGCTCAAGCTCGAAAATAGCTTCTTTTTTAGGGAAGTTGTGTTTATTTTTAATAGAGACCAAGAGCGTAGAATATACTCTTGTATTGCAGCTTTGATCCACCAAATGGCATAGGTAGCTAACCTACACCCGGCATTAGGATCGAATTTTTTCACAGCCTTCATAAGGCCTATGTTCCCCTCTGATATTACATCAAGTAGCACAGCTCCGTATCGCTGGAAACTAAAAGCTATCTTAACAACAAGCCTTAGATGACTAACAACCAGCTTATGGGCCGCCTCTATGTTCCCTTCTGAACACCATTTACTCATTAGGTCTTTCTCTTCTGTTTCTGAGAGCAATGGAGCTGAATAAACCTGCTGTAGATAATGAGTTAATCCAGCTTCACTACAATTAATCGGTAATATTGTGGCCATCATTTTTACTCCTTGGTTTTTACTTGCACTTCGCCAATTAGGTGCATATTATTCCATGCCTTCATAAGCAGCTAAGCTTATGAACTAACTTCCAGCTTCCAACTAGATTACCGCATCGCTCATTATTCATGCACATCCGGACGCTTTGCTTCGCACTATTCAATTCTGGAATTTGGTATAGGTCATGTTCATGACAGACAATTTAATCGTAGTGAAATAGAAGATCAAGAGGTGAAACGATAATTTGATGCAAAAAAATACATTAATAATGAACTAGCAAAAAAACAGCATACCACAATCCCAAACTTGTTTGGCTATACTACTGTCTTCGCAGTTACGCCTCAGGGTCCAAAGCGCACAAAATTTATGAGATCCATAAACAGGTTCAGGCTGACCAATCTATTCAATGAAGCAACAACCAACTAGGAATTTACCTAACAATCTGTTGTTTCTATTGTTTTGCCTATCATTATCCATTAGTTGGCGTTATACAGGGTATTATGAAGAAAATTAGTACTATTTGTAATGAATATAATTTGAACTTTAGTAGCAATTGTCACAGGATCGCAGCCTCTTGCAGCACCCATTCATAACGAAACCATGGCCGAAGATAAGGTGGTGGCGAAAAAGTTACGGGAAAACCTGAGGGGAAAGGGCCAACCGCTGGCAAAGATCAGGCAAAAAAATGAGCAGAAAAAACCGGCAGCGGATAGTAAAATTCACATCTTACCCACCATACCCTGATGTCTGGGGGCACGATATTTCTCAGTACAATACGGGAGCTTTCAGTATGAGTCCATATAACGGGTCATGTGGAAGAACCCCCAAAAATGTTAATTCTGAGTTTGGATATTATTGGTCGACCGTTACTACGCACCTATAAATGCTAAAGTTTCAAGTTTAGCTTGAGCTTCATCACCTTATGATAATTGATAAATCGTGCACCTTTAAGTTCAACCTCTTGTTGGCGAATTAATTCAAAACCAGGACGCTTAGTAAATGGCATGACGATAATACTTACATCATATGTACTTATCTGTGAGATCAAGTTTTAATGCTGCTTGATATAAAGCTTTACCCAATCATTTTAAATGAATAAGTCCTTGATAATTTTTGTCAACATGGACCAGCGGGAATGGCCATGCGAAAACCTACGGTTATGAATTTATAGTTCTTTAAATATCAAGCTTAGCGAGCTTGATAGATTTGTTAGTATTATGCGATAATTTAATTCCAATAATTGTATTATTAATCTGGCCTATTATAAAATCAGCGCAAGGCTTTATAAGTTCCCGTATATCATCCCAATTTTCCTTTTCTTCCCCCTTACAAATTGCCTTTGCCCTTTTCATAACTGGATGATATTGTTCAGGTAAGCGATCAATAGCCCAGTCTGCTGCAGCTGGTTTGGAACGGATAGCGTCAGTACCTACTGTACTCCAGATGCGAGCAAATGTTAACAATACATTACGTGTGTCGCTATTCAGTTCCGACATTAGATTATGTAACGCATCCGTTGTAGCAATCATAAAATCCTTGTAAGGAACCTTGCAAAGTAATTGATCTGGATCAGCACCGAGTAATGTTTTGCTAGCTAGTAAAACTTGGGTAATGAGTAAAGCAAGATCAGGCATTGCTTTAGTTGACCGCTGTTCTATAATACCACTTTCAAATTGCTTGCGTAACCAATCGCCATATTGAAAATCGAAGTTAGGTGGATAATGCCAAGGATTAATTTCAGCTTTCTCTACAATTGTCATTTCAATTGGTAATTTTGTGCTTTTCATATACACACCAGAAATTTGAAGCAAGCTGGTAGCTAATTTAGTCTTTTCTTCATGTGTTGTAGATCGATCAGAGACTACAAGTAAATCAATGTCGCTATATTTTTGTAATCCACCTAATATTGATGATCCATATAGATATACACTGAGTAAGTCTTGTCCCAAAATTTCTTTTACTAAATTGAGACACTGATCAATTTGTCTTTCTGTTTCATCATCAAGCTTTAAAGTCTTAAGATTTATTTCTTTTTTCACACTATAATCTCATTTTTAAAAAGTCTAATACGCATTCTTTTACCTATTTGCTCAGCTTACGCAAGTGTTGAAAAATAAGGAAAAAAGATAGAAGTAAGTAAGTCTATGATGTAATAATGCTCAAATGTCATAGAGTATACTAGATTTATATAGCTATTACCTATTGACCACAAATGGAAAAGCCAGCGCTACCGGGCTTTGACTTCGCCAAGAGGCTTGTCTACTTCGTTTCGGATCTGTTGGATGGTCAGATTAGCCATGATAAAGTGACGAGATTGTTGAATAGTTCCTTGCTTAGATCGCAAGATCTGTGGAAATTGGTCAAGCCAATCGTTAGAGCGCACACATCAGATGATGGGATATTGATATTAGACGATACCATATCGGAGAAACCATATAGCGATGAAAGCGAGATGAATTGAGAGGAATGCTGTGTTTAGTGACAAATGATTGTATACGTGCAAAACAATCCTACAGATAAACGATGTTATATTGAGTAACTAGAAAGAAACATTGATATAAATCTTGTTATTTTTTTCCTCGAGTTTGATGATTTATCATCAATTCCACCCATTACTTAGCTTCCGTATAAAAATTCAGCAACCCACCTATAATACATTCAAATAGGCTTATACTAAGAATGTCTTGATCTCATGCGATTTGTATCTAAAATGTAGTCTTGCAGTATTAGGTGATAGTCATTCTACTCATTCTCTAGTCTTCTAATTTAACGCTAGATGCCATTAATTTAATTGACTACAGTTACTAAGTAATCTTGCAATTTGCTTCATCTGTACGTTATGCTATAACAATTATAAATTATGAGAAAAAGCTATAAGTAGTGATAACAAAAACTCTATCAGAATAAACGATCAGGTCCGCGTACCACAAGTAAGACTGATAGATGACGAAGGTAATATGCTCGGAGTGATGTCATCACGAGATGCTTATTTTGCAGCTCAGAAAAAGGGCTTGGATTTGGTGGAAATTTCACCTACAGCCACACCCCCTGTCTGTAAAATAATGGATTTTGGTAAATATAAGTATGAACTCCAAAAAAAGGCTCATGATGCAAGAAAGAACCAGAAGATCGTCAAGCTAAAGGAAGTAAAACTTAGACCGAATATTGCCGAAGGTGACTACAGCATCAAGATGCGCAATGCTGAAAAATTTTTGAAAGAGGGCAATAAGGTCAAGGTGATTATGGTTTTTCGTGGTAGAGAAGTTACCCATAGCGAGGTGGGGTTGGCGATCGTGCACCGTTTTCGAGACGATCTGGAGCTTCTGGCGAAGGCCGACAACTACCCCAAACTCGAAGGAAAGCAGATTTTACTAATTTTATCTCCAAAGCAATAGATGCAGAGCAAAGTTACCATAGATATCAACAAGATAATGGAGATCTTACCCCATCGCTATCCCTTCCTCTTGATCGATAGAATCCTAGAAATCGATGGGACGGATAAAATCATCGCTCTCAAAAATGTAACAATTAACGAGAACTTTTTTGTTGGTCATTTCCCCAACAAGCCCGTGATGCCAGGAGTGCTAATAATTGAAGCAATGGCCCAAGCCGCCGTCGTATTGGTTGCCCAAGCATGTGACCCAGACGTATTGAAAAGTAAGCTAGTGTATTTCATGTCCATAGAAAAAGCCCATTTTCGCAAGCCAGTTTTACCTGGAGACTCTCTTCATCTCCATATACAAAAAAACATCAGTAAAGCCAATGTTTGGAAAATGTCTGGGGAGGCATTCGTAGACGGAATAAGAGTCGCAGATGCGATCTTCTCCGCTATTATGCTCGATCGTCAGTAAGGTCGATAGGGATGGCACGTAAAAATATGATACATACAACTGCTATAATTAGCGAAACAGCAACAATAGGTGACGGCGTCAAGGTGGGGCCATACTGCATAGTTGGTGATGACGTGATCCTGGAGATCGGCGTAGAGCTTATGTCTCATGTCTGCATAGCTGGCCGCACAGAGGTGGGAGAGAATACCAAAATATACCCATTCGCCTCCATAGGATACGCCCCTCAAGACCTTAAATATAACGGGGAGAAATCTCAGCTGATAATCGGCAAAAACAATATCATTAGAGAGTATGTCACCATACACCCAGGCACTAAAAATGGCACAATGAAAACTGTGATTGGCGAATCCTGCTTATTCATGATCGGCTCTCATGTTGCTCATGACTGCATAGTCGGCAACAAAGTAGTAATGGCCAACAACGCAACTCTTGGGGGGCATGTAACCATAGGTGACGAAACCATAATCGGGGGATTAGCTGCCATCCATCAATTTGTAAGGGTTGGACATAATGCAATTATAGGCGGGGTAAGTGCCGTGGTCAATGATGTCATCCCATTTGGAAGCGCCGCTGGCGACAGAGCCAGGCTGATAGGGGTCAATATCATAGGAATGCAGAGACATAATCAGAGTAAAGAAGAAATAAATGCAGTGAGACATGCATACCACACCATATTTTTAGAGAAAAATGCTAATTTTAATGATAGAGTCGAGGGCCTAGCTAACGCAAAGGAGCAAGGGGTTCTAGCCATAGTCGAGTTTTTGCGAAGTAGCGGCTCTCGTTCAATATGTTTGCCTTAATTGTATGATAATCGAATGACCATCCATTGCATAGATAAAATAGCCCTGATCGCGGGGAGCGGTTCCTTGCCAAGACAGGTTTACGACGCCTGTGTCTTGCACGGTATAGAATGTGAAGTTATAGGCCTAGACGCCAGCACCTCGGAAGAGTTATTTCATGACGTGAAGCACTCTGTCTACCAACCACATGCCGTCAGTAAGATCATTAATAAAATCAGATTACTAGGGATAAAACATGTGGTATTTGCTGGTAAGGTCAATAGACAGAACATCTCGAAGTTATTGCTAGATAGCAAGGGAGCCAAGCTCTTCGCCATGATTCTACGCAAGGGATTAAATGACAACTCTGTATTGCAGACGATCATAAAATTCTTTGAACATGAGGGATTCATCGTACTAGCCCCTGAGCAAATCGCCACTGAAATTGTGGTAAGCAGGGGGAATATAACAAAAGTCGACATAGATAAAGAAGCAAAGGATGATATATATAAGGGTTTCAATATCCTTAAGGGAATAGCTCATTTTGATGTAGGCCAAGCGATAGTCATTCAAAATGGCCTGGTCCTAGGGGTCGAAGCGGCTGAGGGAACAGATGATTTGATCAAAAGATCTGGTGAGATCCAGCAAAAGAATGAAAAGGGCGCCATCCTAATTAAAGCATGCAAACCTGAGCAGGATAGAAGGATTGACCTTCCGTGCATAGGTAAGCATACTATTCAGTATCTGGCTGATGCTGGACTAAGAGGGGTTGCCCTTGAAGCTGGGACATCACTAATTCTCAATCCGCAAGAAACTATCGAAAGCGCAAATGAAAAGGGAATATTCATATATGGAATATAAGCACAATAGCGATGCATAGGTATAAAAAACACTATGCTCTTTGCTTATTTTCATAATCTCCTCAATTCTTAATATGAATGACATAAAATGTCTGTAATATCAGGGCTCGGTAGATAACACTCATGTCGTGTAGTGCCATGGCCAACCAAACATATAGCATATCTAACGTAAAGGATTTTTTTGCAGTTGATGAACTGAGATTAGAAAACTACAAAAAAGCCATTAAGTTAAATGATCTCATTAAGAACACTAAGCATGGCGATGACTTGCTATTATTTCACTGTAGCATCGTGTATTCAGGTGTATATTACTTTGTAAACCATAGCGTCATAGGTGAGAGCATTTATCACCTCTTAAATCCGACAGATTCCTTTGTGGGGTTCCTCTACACTACAATTCTGGGATTGAGTATCGGGATGTTGACCGCTTCTATCCATGCCTCATGCAGACTGAGCAGTGAGAAGGCAGAGTTTGAGCTACTCCTTAACAAAAATACCAAGATATGGGATGCATCATGTAAAATGCTCTCAAAATCAAGCTATTTTATCGATAATGGCTTTAATGAAATACATGTTAGAGAACATAATCCGGGAGCGTTATATAAAAATGTTGCTTCTTATTGCAAAGAAATAGCCACACAGAAAGGCATCGATCCGGCCATCATGTCAGATTATATGTTAGCTACCGATAAAACCGATAAGGAATGGAGCTATAACTACTCTCGTGGCTTCAAAATACCAACAAATTACAGCATAGATTCCTTAAGCGAGATTCATATGACTTTTCATGAGATCCTCCCCTGTCTAGAAGATCATGCTTAGTTGCTCATACAAGTTGGCAATGCCTCCATTCTTAACAGATATCCGATTACTGCAAAAAGGTCGCCGTACAAAGGGCATTGGAGCCAGTTAAAGTGAAGTCGGCGCTCCACTACAGAGCCCCGTCCCCTTGTAGTTTTTGAATATAAACAGAACGGGTCATAGCATAAGGGTCTAACGACATTTTATCCAAATCATCTGTCACATCCAAAAGAGCCTCTCTCTCAACTATAAAATTCAATACAAGCTTTTCGTAAACGATTTTTGGTGGCAAGAAGAAGTCTACTGGATCCAGTAGAACGTCCAGGAACCATCCAACCCCCTCTCTTCTAGTAAATGGCCCTACCCCCGGAATGATCATATAATAACCCGAAGGGGCTCCAAGCATTTTTTTCATTGTACTACTAAAGCCCAAGTTCTTACTATGAATATTGCGTGATCCAGCTATATCAAAGATACCAGCCAAGCCAATGGTTGAATTCACCAATAGGCGGAAGCCTGATACAAAAAAATTAGCCGCATCTCCCTGAAGAATACTATTAACCATGATCCGTGGCTCTTGCAAATTATCAAAGAAGTTAGATACTCTATTCCTTGCCCATTGAGGAGAGAGAAGCCCCCTATAAACTTTGGCCACTGGTTTAATAAAGGCAGAATCAAGATCGTGACCAAGATTATAAAGTCTACGATTTTGCTTTTCACATGGATCAAGACTTTCAGCTAAGTCAACACTAGAATCACTTACAACACTACAGACATCTGTATCATAGATATCTGAGTAGTCAGTATCGTTGGCCAATGCCGTGGCAAACAATACACGGGTTAAGTCAAAAGAGCATAGACTACAATTAACTACCAGCGCCGCCATACCCCACCTCAGTAGGGAAATGCAAAATAAATTCAGTATACTCACCAAGTTGCGATTTACACTCAATACTACCTCCTATTGATTTCATTACTGTATTACAAAAAGCCAGGCCTATGCCCGTGCCGGTACCGCTGTTGGTATAAAACGAATCAAAGACTTTTTTAATCTCCTTTGCATCAATACCATGACCATTATCCATAAAATGCAGTCTATTTCCTTCTATCCATATGCGAATAGTCACATTTTTACCACCATATTTTAAAGCATTCCTAATAAGATTGTAAATAACATGTTTTATCATTTGGTTAGAACCAAAAAACTCAATATCCCTCTCAATTGAGCAATCTATCCTTTTTCTCTGCTCGTCCACAAAGCCATAATCATCCATCACTTCTTTTATTATAGACGCAAGAGAGTGGGTTCCCTCCTTGCCACCAAACTTATCTTTAAGGGCTAAAAGCAACATCTCCACGATTTTACTAGCTTCCTGAGATGTCCTGGTAAGACTGCAAGGTATAGTATCGATCAACATCTCATAATCTACAGCCCCCATGCGGATAATGTAATACCTATCCCCATCCACTATCTCCTCCTCGGATTGCAGCGTTATGTCTCCAGTGATATCACTCAAAGTCATAGCTAACATTTGGATTGCAGCTAAAGGACTGTTGACCTCATGTGCTATTGCGCTACCAAAAATCTTCATCACTTCTATCTTTTCCATTTGGATATCCTCTTTTCGTCTCATAAACAAAAATGCAGACAGTAAAATAAAGGCACACAAATACCCAAATAAATAAATATCATGAGGTGGTATATAATATTTTACATCTATACCGAGTGGAAGATAAAGGATTAAAGCTAGAGTAACGCCAAGCACGGATAATATAATGAAAGATTGCCAGTCAGTTAACATAATAAGCAGCAGTAAAGATAGTATGGCGTTAAACATCCACCATTCCCCTCCCGCGGTGACGAAAACAGTATAAGTTGACAGAAATGGCAAGCAAAAACAGAGAGTTATGTACCAATATAGTGGAAAGTATTTCTGCCTCCAGTCCTTGGGCCAATAATCTGCAAATATTAAGCCGAAACATAGGATAACCGCGGCAACCCTCAAGCCTATCAGGATAAAATCCAGGGTCTCAGGCATATGGGCGACGAACATAGGAGCGACATAGTTCAGTGTAGCAAAGATACTGAAGGTGAAGTGCTGGCACCCACTCTTTTTTACTTGGTTTCTCGATATTTCTAGTAACGAACTTAATATTTTAGGCATAAAATCCCGTCTATTTATCGATATAGCGTCTTTAGTAGGCGCAGTTATAATTATGATACAATTTACTTATTTTAGTAATTTATTCTACTTATTTTAGTAAATATCTTCTATTATACGGGAAAAACCAGATAACCTCTCAACAGCCCCCTAACATCATATATATTTGTTACACGTCATGAGCATCAGCTTCTACATGGATACCTTGACTTGGCGACCCGCTTGAATGTGCCTATAACAGACAAACAAATCGCAGATAAACTAAAGCAGTATCAATTCAATATAAGAGGAACACCAGCCATAACTATGTATATTATAGGTGGAAAATACAAAGGTAAAAAACTAGCTACTGCATTAAAGGGACAGAAGCACGACTACAGACCGACAAAAACAATCGTCCGTGAAGTTGTTGCAAATATTATGGCTAATTCTCTCATTATATCCCGCATAGATCAACATGAAGATGAGTCATTGTCTACGACAGAGCAACTCACACCAGATCTAGGGTTCAGTAATGCAATAAACAGTAAGCACGGCATGTTAAGTGAATGCAGTGGACTTCAGTCAAAGCAACAATATTTAGAAACAGGATCTGGTATAAGATGCCTGGATATATGTTGTGGTAATGGAGCTTGTGGTATTGAGATGCTATCTCGCGGGGCCGAATTTGTAACCTTTATCGATCGTAGCTATATTGCCTGCCAACTCACAAAACACAATATAGCACATCTTGGGATAGCTGATGATAGCTTTGAAATAATAAAACGCGACGTAAAGGAACCCGCCAGTAGAGACAGTTGGAAACTCGACAGGATAAAGGGCAAAAACAATAGCCCAACTCCACAAGGGATGGACGACCTTGTCGTACAGCAAAATAATATAACGTCACTATATAATTTCGTCTATATTGACCCTCCCTATGATCAAGCCCCAGAGATTCTCAAAAGCTGCATGGCTGATCTCATTGAGATCACCACATTTGATGCCACAATCATAGCAGAAGTTAGCTCGCACACCAGACTTCAACCAGTTAGTGGATATGAGCTGGTGTCAGAGAGGCGATATGGCAATACAAAGCTGGCTATTTACCGCAGAATCTAATGGTGGGAATGAGCATTAGGACAAGACCCCTATCTCATAGGTCGGCACCCCTCCCTCTACATAGCTGAGATCATGGTGAATGCTATTACGGATGAACAGAGAGTCGCACCCTATGCTAATCGCACCAGCAACATCATGATGCAAGCTATCACCAATACACAGAACCCTACTACCTTTCATTTTTGGTATGGCATTAAAGACTACCTCATAGGCCATACTGAAAGGTTTTCCAAAATATATCGTGTTTTTGCCATAAACCTCAACATATCTGTTCGCATAAAAACCAGAAGTATAGAGCTGCTCATTGCCATCAGGGGCTAGTTTGTCAGGATTTGGACATAGACAGACTAGATCATGGGCAGCAGCTTGGGACAGGATGTTATCGAGAGCCCTCTCAACGTTCTTCATTGTAGAGCTGAAGAACCCTAGCATGATGATGTATGATGCATTGTTGATATTAGTAGTAAGACGGAATATATGGTTAGCACCGGTAAGCTTATCATCGATTTCGCGGATTAGATGATGATCGTGACCAGCTCCAACCACAAATCCCCTACCCTTGAGGAAATCGAATTTATCCTGACCATTATC